>NZ_WBKL01000150.1:0-23915 GCF_015714705.1 Nostoc sp. NZL
CTTGTTCTCTGCAATGCACGGTTCACTAGTAACTTCCTCCTTAGTTCGTGAAACCACCGAAACCGAGTCACAAAACTACGGTTACAAATTCGGTCAAGAAGAAGAAACCTACAACATCGTTGCAGCCCACGGCTACTTCGGTCGTCTAATCTTCCAATACGCTTCCTTCAACAACAGCCGTTCACTGCACTTCTTCCTCGCAGCATGGCCTGTAATCGGCATCTGGTTCACCGCCTTGGGTGTAAGCACAATGGCGTTCAACTTGAACGGTTTCAACTTCAACCAATCAATCATTGATTCTCAAGGTCGCGTTATCAGCACTTGGGCTGATGTAATCAACCGGGCTAACCTGGGTATGGAAGTAATGCACGAGCGCAATGCTCACAACTTCCCTCTAGATTTGGCTGCTGGTGATGTTGCTCCTGTCGCTCTGACTGCTCCTGCTATCAACGGTTAATCATAATCTGAGATACAATCTTCACGATTATCTATAAGTAAAAGACGCTCTCCCGAAAGGGGGGGCGTTTTTGCATTGGGTTAATTAGTACGTTTTTTTGAAGTGCAAAATGATGGGTGTTATATCAAAACTAGACCGCTATAGTTTAGAACTTAGGCAATAATTATCAAAAAGTAAATTTTACGGGTAATAATTGCTAGCAGCGCAGATAATTGCCTCAAAGCTCAATTATAAGGAGAAGCCAATAATGATTTTACACCGTGGGCGGAGGGTAGTAGCTGCTTTCTTGATGTCAGTTATATTGCTGACAACAGCCTGTGCTCCAGAAGCACCTGGACGTTTTGACCAAGCGCAAAAAGAGAGCACTCAACAAAAAAGCGGTCAATCGGTAGCTAAAACTGCAACTCAGGGTAGCGAATTTAATAAACTTTTCCCTAATGCGGATGATGGCTACCAGCGCGTCTATACCCAAGAGAAAAAAGGCTTTGCGGAAGCGAAGTTGAAAAAAGGCGGTAAAGATATCGCGGTGCTGTCTATTTCTGATACCACCAGTACACCTAGCGCAGCAGCAAAGTTCTCGAAGAGCACCAAAAAAATTGGCGGTTATCCCGCAGTAGAAGTTGGTAAGACGCAAACTGCAATTTTAGTAGGTAAGTACCAAGTAAAAGCACTTTCCCGCGATCCGTCATTTACAGCTAGCGATCGCGCAGATTGGCTAGAGAAGTTTAATCTTAATGGTCTGGCTAAACTGAAATGATTTGCACTACGAACATTTAGATAATAAAACCTAAATAAGGAGATTTTTGTGAGCAAATCGATTTTTGAGTTGGTTGATCAATTACCAACCGGCGGCTTGACCATTTCTATGTTGAAGTCCCTCGATTTTGTTGCTCCTGGAGAGTGGCAAAATACTGTCGGCTTTGTCAACACTATTAAGACCGTCACTGGCGAAGATGACGAAGATTTAATTCAGCAAATTGGTGAAAGAGCAATTTATTTATTCAACGACAAATCTCAAGGATACCAAACAGCCTTGTGGTTATATCAAACCGTTGATAGTACAGATAAAGCTCTTGGTGCAGCAGCTTTAGCTAACAAAGTCGGTGAGAAAATTCCTCTGTTGGGTTTTTTAAACTCTGTCACTCCCAAACCTGACAAAGCCCAAACAATCGATCTGACATTAAAATTAGTGGCTGAATTGGTAGCCTTCTGCCAAATTAACGGCATTCCTGGAGACAGCATTGGCGATTTTGTTGCCTCTTTAGGTGAGTATAGTGGTGAATCGCTCATCCGTATGGTGGCATTAGTTTGCGTTGATGGTTTGATCCCCTTAGGCCCAGACTTCATCAGCAAAGCGATATCTGGGCTTAATCAAACAAATCCACAGGAATTAGAAAAAAACTCCACTTTCCAAAATATCAAAGATGTGATTCCAGGGAACAATGCTGGCAGTAAACTCAACTTTATCGGCGAAAGTTTTGACTCAGTTAAAGGTTGGATGAATGGGCTAGTTAGTGCCAATAATTTAACGCCACAAAAGGTTGTCCACAACTTGCAAAGTTTTGCCGATATTGCTGATGACAAGTTGGACTACCTCGCAGCGTTCCTAGATGTAGCAACGAATTATTATGAGCACACCGGCACGCAAACTTTAGCACGTCGCTTGATTGAACGGGCGGTGGCTGAGATTTAGGTTAATGGGGAGTGGGGACTAGGGACTAGGAAGATTTCCCAATCCCCAATCCCTATCAGGGTAAACGCAAATCTGCTGCGATCGCATATAAGTAAGGTTGAAAAATAGCCAAGTTTTCTAGTTTCTCAAACTTACCTGTTTGCGTACCTGGATCAAAGGCAGTGGTAATTACGTAAAGTTTACTGCCATCAAAGGCAACATGACCGATATGTTGCTCTTGTACTTCACCTTGTTGTTTGAGTCCGGCGAACCCATAGCGAATTCCCTGAAGCTTACCAACAGTTACTGGTTGCGGTGGGTAGGCTGAAAAACTAATCTCTTTTCCATATTCACCCTGACGGTCTTTCGCAAAAGCAGCGTAGTGGTCTGCAACCCAAGCCTTGAGTGCTGGTAATACCTGGGTTTGGTATTTGGAACTTTGGTAGTCCACCTGGGAACTATTGGGAATACCCGCTGCTACAAGTTTCTTTTGGAAATCCTCATTGTTTACTAGTGGGTAAATGTTAATCTCAACTGTACCCAAACGTTTCCCTTTAGAAGAGACACACAACAGAGGTGCATTTCCCTCACAAGCAGCAACTTGCCAGTTAGTTGGAGCAGCAGTATTTCCCAGGATTTTCTGCCAGATATTTCCCTCATTAGGGTTGGGAAGTTTTGCAACAGCAGGGGATTTTACCACTTTGGGTACAGAAAATTGGGGGAGAACAAATTTTGCTCCCAGCGGTATTGACACCAGTAAAATAGAACCTAGCAATAAATGATAAAGTCGTAACATTTTCCTGAAAATCTAAAGTTAAGGATTGTAGACTAGATTAACGATATCTACAATACTTTATGGGTATATAGGAAGAATACATTTTTATTGCTGCAAGTTCCGCAAATGGAACCCAACAAATTATAGTGCTTCTTTGTGGAATCAGGTATAAAGTAGGGACGTACAGATGTGCGTCCCTATGAATTGCTCTAAGTAGCTAGGCACAAATAAATTAAAGTTTGTAGTAAGGACTTTAGTCCTGATAAACCTTGCTATGAGCAATTAATCGTTCACTACGAACTAGGATTTTATTGTATGTTTAATTATGCCTACCTACTTGCTTCATGCAATTGAAAACATATACGCATAATAGCGCTGAAAGCAAATACAGCGCTACTAGGAACAGTGTTATTTATTTATGTATGCGTAATTCCTTGTGGCGTTCCGGAGGTATGGCAACAATGAAGAGATGCTGGCTGGATGTGAAATTGAAGGGCAAATTTGCTTAGACTTATTAATTGAAGCGAGAACGTTGTTGACGACGTTGCTTGTGCCTAGCAATTGCTTTACGCTTCTCTTTTTCTATTGGTGTCTCGAAGTGACGCTTTTTTCTCATATCCTGGAAAATTCCTGCTTTAGAAACTTCCCGTTTAAATCTTCTCAAGGCTGATTCAATACCTTCATTCTCCCCTAAAACTACTTGTGTCATTCTCATTCCTCCTTAACGTGGATGAATAGTTTAAAGCTAGATACAAAATAAAATATTCCAGCAGAGTGGAGCCTTTGGCTTTATCTGCTGGAGACTCTAAATGTGAAACTTTAACGAATCGACTTAGTAGCGATTATTGTTGCGGCGGGCATTACCACCACCCCAGCTACCACGAGGAGAACTGCTTCTTTCTTCACGAGGTTTAGCTTTGTTCACTTTCAAGTCACGTCCCATCCACTCAGCACCATCAAGTGCATCAATGGCAGCTTGTTCTTGTGTGTCTGATTCCATTTCAACAAAAGCGAACCCACGAGGCCGGCCTGTTTCCCGATCTGTGGGTAGTTGAACACGATTTACTGTTCCGTATTCTGCAAAAGCCTGCTTTAAGTCCTCTTCTGTAACCTGATAGGACAGGTTTCCGACGTAAATTGACATATAAATCTCCGAATTCAGGGAGTGTAGAGACTTAAATTCGGAGAGACGGTTTTTAGAAATCAAAACTAGTTACTCAACCGAAAATAATCTTTATGTCCATGAGTGTAGCACAGCCTTCAGCCTTTGAAAATCGTCTTATAGTGAATTTTATTCACAAATCAAACCTTTAGGGCAGGTTTGCAGACTTTCCAAAGACTGGCTTTTGTTGGTTGTACTATAAAAGTTACACTTTTAACAGGAAATCGGAATTAACTAGCGATCGCCCAGGTATTTAGTGTTTTGAAAATTAAGCTGTGGACTAAGGGGTAAAGATTATTATCGGTATTGGGGGTAATCATACCATGACTAACTGTATTAAAAGCAAATTAAAAAATATTCATCCTCAAATGGCCCATTTAGCTATGCTCGAACTGCGCTAAAATCTTTTCCGCTTGCTTGCATAGTGCTTCGTGATATTCACCATTACTAGCCAACAAACCTCCCCATTGATTGATATCACCCGTGTTGTACTGCAACGGAGTACCGTCGAAGTGGGTAAATTTACCACCAGCTTCTGTTAAAATCAGTTCTGGTGCTGCCATATCCCAATCTTTGGGCGCAGATTTGCCGGAAAGAGAAATGTAGATATCTGCCTGTTGCTCCACAATGGTAGCGATTTTGCAGCCTACACTACCCACAGATTTATGATTTTGACAGGGTAAATTTTGTAATAAGTAATCTAAGCGTTGGTTACGGTGAGAGCGACTAACGACTAAGGTTAAATCCTCGACTCGTTTACCTGACGACACTTGTAAAGGAACAGAACCATCAGGGGTTTCTACAAATGTACCCCCGCCTTTGATAGCGTAATATAACTTTTTAGCTTCTGGTACTGCCACCACTGCCAAAACAGGGCGTGTTTCCTTGACTAAAGCAATGTGAACTGCATAGTCCCCAGTTTTTTCGATAAAGTCTCGTGTGCCATCCAAAGGGTCAATTATCCATACCCAAGGGGCGGAAGGCTGTGCACCCGAACTTGGCGATTGGTAAGTTTCTTCACTGATATAGGCAAAATCTTCGTTACCCAAAGCTGCTTGTAGCCTCTGCAAAATGTATTGACTCACAGCTACATCGGCAACGGTAACAGGCTCATTCTGTTTATATTGGACTTCTAAGTTAGGATCTTTTGCAGTGCCATCATAATACGATCGCAGTATATCTGCTGCGCCCCAACCTACCTCACGAGCGATCGCTAATATTTCTTGTAAGTCTTTCATTAAATTTGACCTTATATAATTTTATTAACCTGACTAATCAGCCCTTTAAATTCATCCAGCGCCGAGTACCAAAAAATTTACAGGAATCAGCAGCAATATTAGCTGCCAGTGCCAATGCATCAGTAAAACTTTCCCTTAAAATGTAATCACAGAAAGCACCGTGAAAAATATCTCCAGCCCCTAATGTATCAACCGCTTGAATCTGCGGCACATCTACGATACCAGTTTTAGTGCAACTCAAGTATTCAATTGGTTTTTGTCCGTGGGTAATAGCGATGTGAGGAATGCCAAATCCACTCAGATAGGTAAAAACGTCTTCTCCTGTTTGGCAATTGGGGGGATGAAAATTAGCCGAACAGATGGCGTAATCTACAAACGGCAGAATTTCCTCAAATCCAGGCTTCCAACTACCACCATCAATTACTACTGGGATATTCTTGGCTTTAGCCATTTGAGCTATGAAATAGCTAACCGCCATCTGATGTCCATCAATCAGTACTATATCGATATTTTGCAAAATATCTGGTGGGATAGATGCGCTGCTGGCTTGAGTTTTGACAGCATTGATGGAAACTACAGCTCGTTCACCCGTGGCTTGGGTAACAATGATTGAGGAGACAGGCGGTGCTAAATCAGTGGTAGGCTCAAGGTCTGCGATCGCAACTTTGTAATTTGCCAAGTCACCTCGAATTAGCTGTGTCATTGGGTGAGAACCCACTATACCTAAGACTGTAGCCTGATTTCCTAAATAATTGAAAGTCACAGCCGCGTTTGTTGCTGGCCCCCCTGCCGCTACAGTATAGTCAGTAGCGACAATCTTCTGATTATTTTTAGGGGCAGAGTCAGCAAGATAAATCAAATCCAAGGTTACTAAACCTACAAATAATCCACGATCCGATTTTGAATTTTGAATTTTGGATTTTAGATTATCCATTTCTCATATATATTCGTAATTTTGTACAGACGCGATTCATCGCGTCTCTCCTGTCTCTCCTACACAGACGCGATGAATCGCGTCTCTACAAACTCCTAACTTTCACTCATGCAAACCGATCCAAAACCAGGAACACTTTATGTTGTCGGCACCCCAATTGGCAACCTGGAAGATATAACCTTTCGGGCGGTGCGAATTTTGCAGACTGTGGATATCATTGCTGCGGAAGACACTCGTCATACGGGGAAACTGCTACAGCATTTTCAAGTTAAAACTCCCCAGGTAAGTTACCACGAGCATAATCGTACTAGCCGCATCCCAGAATTATTAGAGCATTTAGTCAACAATAAAGCGATCGCTCTGGTGAGCGATGCCGGGATGCCCGGAATTTCCGATCCTGGATATGAACTGGTGAAAGCCTGTATTGAGGTGGGAATTCCAGTAGTTCCCATTCCAGGCGCTAGTGCAGCAATTACCGCTTTGAGTGCTGCTGGATTACCAACGGATCGGTTTGTCTTTGAAGGCTTTCTCCCAGCTAAAACTCAACAGAGACAAGAACATTTAGAATCTCTGCAAACAGAATCTCGCACATTAATTTTTTACGAATCGCCCCACCGCTTGCGAGATACTTTGCAAGACTTAGCAGAGGTTTGGGGAAGCGATCGCCAAATTGTGCTAGGGCGGGAGTTAACAAAATTGTATGAAGAATTTTGGCGGGGGACAATTGCCGAAGCGATCGCTCACTACAGCCAACGAGAACCCCAAGGTGAATATACGTTAGTAGTGGCGGGAATTCCAGCTATTCAGCCCCAATTGACGGAAGAGGAACTGAAAGCCGAATTGAGACAGTTAATTAGTCAGGGAATATCGCGTTCGCAAGCTAGCCGTCAGTTAGCAAAATTTACCTCCCTTCCCCGTCGCCAACTCTATCAACTAGCTCTTTCTTTAGTCCTCAGTCCTGAGTCTTGAAATGCTAATATCGCTTTCAGAAAATTGCAAATTCAAATATATACTTACCTTCTTGTGAAGAATTGAATCTACAGAATTATCTGCTTGATATTTTAGGACCGACCTGGTGAATATTCAAATGATATCTAAAGATTTTTGATATTAGTTCTCTAGATAGATCAGGAATTTTGTGGGCAAACTTTAATATGAAATAGTCAAAAGCAAACAAAACAGATTCTCAAGGAAGGAGAAATTTTATGGGTAACATTATTGCTTGGCTGGTTTTAGGCTTAATTGCAGGTGCATTAGCTAAGTTATTTTATCCAGGAACCCAAGGTGGCGGAATTCTTTCCACCATTATATTAGGAATCCTTGGAGCCGTAGTTGGAGGTTATTTGGGTCAAGCTTTGCTAGGAAGTGGTTCGGCAGCCGCCGCATCTGTAGGAGCCTTATCCCTTGGAAGTATTTTATTTGCTGTTCTTGGCGCTATGCTACTGATTTTCCTTTGGGGTTTACTGACTCGTCGAGCTGTGTAATTGCCTCAAATTAGCTAATACTATTGGGAATCATTTCAAGCTGCAACAAACCGATAAAATGACATTAGAAAAAGAGCGAAGAACTATAGGAGTTTTCGCTAAGTGTTCCGATGCACAATTGGTACTTCAGGAACTAAAAGCTTCTAATTTCCCGATGCACAAAGTTTCTGTAATTGCACGGAACGCAGCACAACAAAGTGATATTGCTGGTGTTGAAGTTAAAAAGTGCACTGGCAATACATCCTCAGAAAATACTGGTGGTGCTTTAAACGGTCTTACTGGCTTATTAGTCGGTTTAGTCCTTTGGGTAATTCCTGGTATGGGCAGAGTTATGCTAGCCGGAGCGGAAGCAACAGCGATCGCTACCACTTTAGCAGGTGGTGCGATCAATGCAGCGGCTAGTAGTTTGCATGGTGTGTTGCTAGGTTTAGGAATTCCTAAAGAGCAAGTACAAGATTACAGCGATCTAGTTAGTAAAGGTTACTATTTAGTGATAGTAACCGGCATAGACATAGAAATTCGTGTTGCTAAGAGGATTTTTAATCGCCTTGATATTCAAGGGTTTAGCATGTATGAACCATACTTGACCCCAAATAGCCGCTATAAAAATGCAGTTGGTGTTTTTTATACGCGCCAAGACACAGAAAAAGCACTTACTGAACTGAAAACTGCTGGCTTTCCTATGAGTCAAGTCTCGGTGATTGCTAAGGATATAGACACGCTTAATGGTCTTGCTGAGGTAGATATCAGCAGTTTTAAAGATGAGTACACTACTTTAGGAATTCCTGATAATCTAGGCAGACATTATGAAGATCAAGTGGCCCTTGGCAATTACCTATTAGTCATAAATAGTACTGATATTTACATGGCAGGTGCAAGAGCTATTTTAGAGAGTAACAAAATTCAATATTTTCGGATCTATAACCAATCCGTAGTTAATGCAACTAGAAGCGATCGCGAGGTTATTAGTCAATAGGCTTAGGTTAATACTGAATTCTTCTTAAAAAAGCTTCCCCGATAAGCATTAGTTAAACCTCAAAGTTAATCTTAAGGGGTTTGACACCATAACAGGATTGTGCATATTCCCATAAATTGTTAGGAAAGTATATTGATTTGGCAGAAGTTAGGTTATGACTGAACTGTATTGTTATATACAATAATATGATATTGATGTTGCATATAACATCAATAAGCACAATATATATTTAACATTTATAAAAATTATGGTTAAATGAGCTTAATTTTCACTATTCGGCTTCTCCATTACTATGCAGTAGAGTAAGGCGTAAGTAAACTACCCATTCCAAATCAATGAAAGGCTTGCAGTATAGAAATTGTAAATTCCGTATTAGAGCTTTGTGCTTACTGTAGGATATAGGCTTTTTATCAGTTCTAAAAGTTGCTTAACCATCACAAGAAAATATTGAGCGCTCGTTAAATTACTTAATACACTCCAATGACTTTTTGCTCAAAAGATCATTTCAAGCTGAAAATTAAGCTACAACAGGCTCGTCTTGGGGTAAGATAATATCTGTTTCAAATAGTAAAATTGTAGTTTCACAACCAATCCTACCCATTTCTGGCTCTGAACCCATTTCCATTTCTACAAGATACGACCAGTATCCAGAGTTAAGACAGTATTGTATTATGGTTCCTAATCCACCAATAAATTCTACCTTTTGTCCTTTACAAAATTTTGGCCTTGTTAGGTCAAGTATTGTACTCATAAAAACCACCCTTTTTTAGTTAAAGTCTGTTATTAAATTTATAATCTAATAACAAGCATTTAATTATCCACCACAAGATTCAATTAAAAAAATATATGGGTGCTTCTTTTGAAAGAAGCTACGCTATCTCAAGATTTAATGTTACGCTAATTATCAAATTGTTAGAAAATTAGATTATTTGATATATTTTTTGACGAAAGGGTTAAATATATAAATAAATGTATTTAATTAAAGGATGAAAGTAATATTTTTAGCGTGCAAACAAAATAGAGATATGGCATGTAAATGAAATCTTCATAAATTTGTATAGCTAAAATATAATCCCAATAATGCCAAAAATATAAATAATTGCAATTAACTGCCTGGAGTAATGTTGAAACGTTTGAAGATTGGAACCAAAATTGGAATTAGTTTTGCCCTGAGCTTGGCAACTCTGACCACCATCGGTCTAATCTCATACCAAAGCACCAATGAGCTAATTCAAACTTCACGCAAAGAAAGCCATACCTACCAAGTGTTAAGTCAGCTTGAAGACCTTAACTTGCAACTGACAAATGCTGAGACTGGACAACGCGGTTACATTATTACTGGAGAACAGCGCTATTTAGAACCTTATAACGCTGCCATTCAATTACTGAATCAAAAATTCAAAGAACTTCAAAGATTAACGGCAGATAACCCTAACCAACTAAATCGGCTTGATATTTTACAGCCACTACTAACTGAGAGAATGGCTGTAATGAAAGATGTCATTGACCTACGGCAAATCCAAGGCTTAGAATCTGCCCAGAAAGCTGTCCTGACAGATCAGGGTAAGCAGCTGATGGATAAGATTCAGAAAGTTATCCAGGCAATGAAAACTGAGGAGAATGCATTGCTGAAACAGCGCTCTCAAAGAGCGCAAGCAGCTGCTCAAAAAACGATCGCCAGCATTGTCTATAGCATTCCCTTATTTTCTTTGATCTTAGCTTTGATCGGATTCGCCCTGACCAGACATATTTCAGCACCGCTGAAGCAAGTTTCTGATTTGGCAGAAAGAATGGCGGATGGGGATTTATCGGTGAGTTTACCAGATAGCGATCGCCAGGATGAAATTGGCGTGTTGACGCGCACCTTTAACCAGATGATCGTTAATCTGCAAAACACAACTCAAAAAAATGACGAGCAAAACTGGCTAAAGTCTAATTTGGCTGAATTTACCCAGATGCTCCAAGGGCATCGAAATCTAGAAAGTGCGTCTCGCCTAATATTGTCGAATTTAGCACCACTGATTGGGGCATCGCAGGGCGTTTTTTATGTGATGGACTCCATAGACGACGAGCCTACACTAAAGTTGTTGAGTAGTTATGCTTACAAAGAGCGCAAAAATCTGGCAAATCAGTTTCGCTTGGGCGAGGGACTGGTGGGACAATGCGCCCTAGAAAAACAAAGAATCCTCCTCACGGAAGTTCCTAATGACTATATCCGCATCAGTTCCGGCTTGGGAGAAGCTCCACCGCTAAATATTATTGTGTTGCCCATAATATTTGAGGCAGAGGTGAGTGCTGTAATTGAACTTGCTTCATTTGGTTCTTTCAGCTATCTGCATCTGACATTTTTAGAGCAATTGAGTGAAATTCTTGGTGTATTTTTAAATAATATCGCCTCACAATTTCAAACCCAGCAACTACTTGAAGAGTCTGTTGCTTTAACAGAGGAACTGCAAACTCAGCAAGAAGAACTACAACAGAGCAATCAACGCCTAGAAGAACAGGCGCACGAGTTAGAAGAATCACAATTTCTTGTCAAGCAGTCTAACGAAGAATTACAACAACTAAATGAAGAGCTAGAAGAAAAGGCAGAGTTGTTAGAAGTTCAAAATCGGGAAGTTGCTCGCAAGAACCAGGAAGTTGAGCGGGCGAGGAAGTCTTTGGAAGAAAAAGCTGAACAACTGGCGTTGTCTTCCAAATATAAGTCGGAATTTCTTGCGAATATGTCCCACGAGTTACGAACACCGCTAAATAGCCTGTTAATTTTAGCAAGGCTGCTAGCAGATAACTCTCTTAACAACTTGACCGACAAACAGGTAGAGTACAGCCGGACTATTTACTCGGCTGGGACTGATTTGCTGGAATTGATCAATGACATTCTAGATTTGGCAAAAATTGAGTCGGGTACTATGTCGCTCGATATTGAGCAAATTGCTCTTGCAGATTTGGAAACATCTCTAGAGCAGACTTTCCGGCAGCTTGCGCACAATAAAGAACTCAATTTTACTATTGAACGGGATGAGAAGTTACCACCGACAATTTATAACGACTCCAAACGTCTGCAACAAGTGCTGAAAAATCTCCTAGCTAATGCCTTTAAATTTACGGAACAGGGAAGCGTAAAGTTACAAATTCGCATGGCAGATGAGACAGCCTCAGCTGATAATCCGATGATTGCTTTTGCAGTTAGCGACACGGGCATAGGCATTCCAGCCGAGAAACAGAAGATTGTTTTCGAGGCATTTCAACAAGCAGACGGCACAACCAGCCGCAAGTACGGCGGAACTGGCTTGGGCTTGTCCATCAGCCGCGAACTGGCTCAACTGTTGGGCGGAAGAATTGAACTAGTCAGCCAACCAGGGCAGGGAAGCACCTTCACCCTTTACTTGCCTAGGCGACAGGAAAAGAATATTCAAAATACTCTCACTACACCACCCGCTGAGTTAACCACCTCTATCCGCACAGCGTCGATCATAAAAGAAGTGCCAAGGGTCGAAAATAGATCCACAACTGTAGATATCTCTCCAACCGCGAAAGTACTTAGCACCTTCATCAGCGAAATTCCAGACGACCGGGAAATAATTCAACCAGGCGATCGCATTTTGCTAATTATCGAGGATGATGATAAATTTGCCCGCATCTTACTAGATATGGCCCGTGAGCAGGGATTTAAAACCATTGTTGCTTTACAAAGTAAACAAGGTCTAGCACTAGCGCAACAGTTTAAACCCGATGCAATTATGCTAGATATCCATATGCCAGAGATGGATGGTTGGACGGTGCTAGATCGTCTAAAGCATAACCCAGAGATCAGACACATACCAGTACATATACTTTCTGTTGATGAAAGACAGCAACGGGGATTACAGCTAGGCGCGATTACCTATCTCCAAAAACCCGTTTCTCCAGAAGCGCTAACTCAAGTATTGACTGAGATTAAAGGCTTTATTGAGCGTCAGGTAAAAAATCTCCTCATCGTAGAAGATGACCCCGTACAAGCCCAAAGTATTATCGAACTAATTGGGAATGGCGATGTCCAGAGTACAGCAGTGGGTACGGGAGCAGAAGCACTCTCGATTTTGCGATCGCATCACTTTGATTGTATGGTACTGGATCTTGGTCTGCCCGACATGAGCGGCTTTACACTAATTGAGCAAATAAAGCAAGAACCCAGGCTTTTAAAACTGCCGATCATCGTTTACACCGGCAAAGAACTTAGCCGACAAGAAGAAACCCAACTACGGGGACTCGCAGAGACAATTATCATTAAAAATGTGCGATCGCCAGAGCGGTTGTTAGACGAAACTGCCCTGTTTTTGCATCGAGTGCAGGCAAATTTGCCGCCACCAAAGCGGCAAATGCTAGAGCAACTACACCAAACTGACCCGGTGCTGGCTAATCGGAAAATTTTGATTGTAGATGATGACCTGCGAAATATTTTTGCCCTTACCAGCTTCTTAGAAAGCTATCAAATGCAAGTGCTGTTTGCCGAAAATGGCAGAGATGGCATAGAGAGACTGCAAACTAATCCTGACATTAATATAGTTTTGATGGACATCATGATGCCAGAAATGGATGGTTACGAAACTACCCGCGCCATCCGCCAACAACAACAGTTTCGTTCCTTACCAATAATTGCTTTAACTGCTAAAGCCATGCCAGGCGATCGCGAAAAGTGCATCGAAGCTGGAGCCTCTGACTACATCACCAAACCTGTAGATACTGAGCAACTGCTTTCATTACTCCGGGTTTGGCTGTATCGGTAAGGGAGGGGAAGCAGGGGTAGAAAGAGTTTTCTGTAAACCACCTTGGCAGCTTGAACTATTTGTGTTGTAATCACAGTAAAGAAAGTTTAAAAATGCTAAAAACCCACACTGTGCCCGATCAAGAGGACAATGTGGGTAATTTACGCCCATAATACAAATGACAGTCTTTGTATTGGCTAGCGGAACATACTACTGACTGAAGTATCTTCATGAATCCGCCAGATAGTTTCTCCTAAAAGATTAGCTACTGACAGCACCACTAGTTGTGGAAAACGATTGTTTTCTGGTATGGGAATTGTATTTGTAACAATGACTTCCTCAAACAAGCCACTGGATAACCGCTCCATCGCTGGTGGAGAGAACACTGCATGAGTTGCACAGGCGTATACCTGACGCGCTCCTTCTTCACGCAGTAATCGCGCTCCTTCAGCGATCGTGCCCCCAGTGTCAATCATGTCATCCACCAACACTGCCGTTTTGCCTTTAACATCGCCGATGACGTTTAAAACTTCTGCAACATTATGTGCCTGACGACGTTTGTCAATAATCGCCAGTGGGGCATCATTGAGTTTTTTCGCAAATGCTCTGGCTCGTGCTACACCGCCAACATCAGGGGAAACAACCACAAGATCGGGGAGTTGTTTGCTTGCTAGATAATCCAGCAATACTGGCGAACCGTAAACATGGTCAAAGGGGATATCGAAATAGCCTTGAATTTGAGCGGAGTGCAAATCCATTGCTAGAACGCGGTTAGCACCTGCTTCAGTGATCAAGTTAGCAACCAGCTTGGCGGTTATTGACTCTCGTCCTGCCGTTTTGCGATCAGCACGGGCATAACCGTAGTATGGAATTACTGCCGTCACCTGCCGCGCAGAAGCTCGACGACAAGCGTCAACCATAATCAATAATTCCATCAAATGATCGTTCACGGGTTGACAACATGGCTGGATTAAATAGACATCACAACCCCGAATCGATTCTTGGATTTGAACGTAAAGTTCTCCATCCGCAAATCTTTTGCGAATCATTGGCCCCAAGTCCATACCCACATAACGAGCGACTTCTTGAGACAGCTGTATATTGGCAGAGCCAGAAAACAGCCGCAGGCGATGATTCTCGGTCAGTCCCGTTGCAGATGGTTGCACTTTGAAAGTTGCAGAACTGAGCACAGCAGATCCTCTATGTGCATTCATAACAATACTATAGTTAGAGATTTAATAGATTTAACCGAGAAATCGCCTAAAAAAACATCTGTGAGTTTTGTTGAAACTTCCATACAAAATTTAAACATTTTTCCATAAAATTATCATTTGCTAATTGTCTAGTCTTCTTGGCAAACAAGCTATTGATAGCTTAACTGACATCAAGACCGTCCACTAGGTCTATAGTTCAAATTTTTTGGGTTGAGGTAAACATTGGTATAGTAGGTTCTTCTAACTACCTCATTTATAGCTGACAGTAAAGCATTTACAACTTAAGTGATATTGAAGTTTGTTCTCATACAGTATAGCACCTGCGACTAGGTATATTAAATGTATTTTATTATTCCAGTAATTAGCATTGACAAAAACGACAATTACATAATTTAGAAGTCACTCGCAGTAGAGACAACCCGCCCACACACAGGAAAATTTTTACATAAAGTTTTAATAAAGTTTAAATAAAGATTGATTAAAGATATTTTTATACTCCCAAAATATTACTTAACAAGGGTAATATCATCAGGGTAATATCATCTTAAATGTTAAGTAAAAATGCTTAAAATTTTTTACTGAAACAAATTTTAATTAAATCTAGAAAAGTTGTTCGCTCTAATTTTCCTGAGATATAAAAGCGGAAAGTGTACTTATGGACTCTCGACGGACTTCAGTAGTAGAGAAATCTTTAACTGCCATAGTAACTAGTTCCAAGAAGTCGCCGTACTATCTAGCTGCGATGCGACCGCGACAATGGACAAAAAATCTGGTGGTGTTTGCAGCACCATTGTTTGCATTTAGTATTAATCTGCAATCTCTGCTAGGTAGCCTATTGGCATTTGTATTATTTTGCTGTGCATCAAGTGGCTTCTACTTAATCAATGATATCGCAGATGTTGAATCTGACCGTGAACACCCTGTTAAATGTAAGCGGCCAATTGCCGCTGGATTAGTTAGTATCCGTGTTGCTGCTGGGATGGCATTAATATTGTTAAGTAGTGCTCTGATTTTGGGGTGGTTGCGATCGCCTCAGTTGGGTGCAGCCATAACTGCATACGCCCTGTTGCAGATCGCCTATAATCTGCGACTCAAACGGATGGTGATTTTAGATGTTGGGGCGATCGCTACCGGATTTGTCCTACGAGCCTATGCCGGAGCTGCTGCTACCGGAATTGTTTTATCTAGTTGGTTTTTAATCTGCACTGCAATGCTGGCGCTATTCTTAGGTATTGAAAAACGCAAAGCAGAACTACGGTTAGCACAAATTAAAGGCAACAAACCTCGCTCTGTCCTCAAATACTATTCCTTGCCTCTGCTGGCTCGCATGGAAAATGTCGTAACTACTTGTACGGTTGTCACCTATACTCTTTGGAGCGCAGGCCCTTACTTGCATGGAGCACGCACCTCTTGGATGCTAATCACTTTGCCGTTTGTTTTGTATGGAATTTTTCGCTATCAACTGCTGAGTGATCCTCAGGTGATTGCTAGTTCTAGTGAAAACACTATAGAGCAAGGTGGACGCAGTGAAAGGCCGGAAGAAGTTTTATTGAAAGATTTACCCATCCTATTAACTGTTATTGGTTGGGTGATAGCTTGCTTTGTGATTCTTTTACTCAAACACCAAGGGCTGATCGCATAAATCTAGTAAATGAGTTAATAGCAGAATTTTGGTTTGGCAAGGGAATTTGTGGATGAAAAATTTCAAGGTTTTTTTGATGAAGTGGCGCAAATTGGGTTTTAAACAGAAACGCCATAAGCTTCCACAACATGTCCATACACTCGCTCAAATAAAAATTGACGAAATCAAGGTTTGTGGTGTTAAAGGAATAATTCTCGATTTAGATAACACTATTATTTCTGAAGATGATCGCTACCTATCTCCTTGTGCAGAAGATTGGATTACACAAGCAAAGTTAGCCGGATTGCAATTTTTTATCCTCTCAAATGGGAAACGTCGCTATCGCGTCAAATATTGGTCTCATCGTCTTGATATTCCAGCGCTCAGTCCAGCGAAAAAACCCTTTCCCCCTGCATTTCGACAGGCAATAGCTTATATGCGGTTACCAGCAAAACATGTACTCGTCATTGGTGATAGTTTACATACTGATTTTGTAGGAGCACTACTTTGTGGATGTGGCTACATACAAGTTGCTAGCCTACCGCACCCGCCTCGATGGTGGGAAAAACTTGCTAGCAAATGGGTGCAAATACCTTATCCATCTGGAGAAGAACTTTGGAATTTTGACGGTGCTGCTGGCTATGAAAGCTTCTTATAAATTGTAAATTACTCTTTTTATCAAAAAATATCGCCTTGTAAAGTGACTAAATTTTCACCATGAATAACCAGATAGTTTTTAGTTTACTGATTCTAATCACAGTAGGGTTAAATACACTGGCTCAAAATCTCTTGAAACTAGGAGCAGGACAAAATCCTTTAAATATCTATTTACTAGGAGGGATTTGTAGTTATGGTCTGAGTACGATTTTTTACGTAGTAGTTTTAGGAAAGCTGAATTTATCTGTCGCCTATCCAGTGGTAATAGGGTTAACAATTATATTCACAATGATTACTGGTGCTGTAATTTTGCGAGAAAAAATCTTAGTTTTGCAATGGTTAGGAGCGGGTTTGATGTTGAGCGGTATCGGGGCAATTGCTTTAGGTAAGCATTGACTAGAGCATCGATTCAGTAATCAAAAACCGAACCCCCCAGCCCCCTTCCCTAGCAGGAAAGGGGCAGCCAAACTCTTTGCTATGCTTAACGGCAGGCTTACGTCAAGGTGGAGGGGTTGGGAGAGAGGTTCTTCCAGGATTAATGAATTGGTGTTCTAGTGTTTTAAGAATAGATAAGTTATGTAATTAAAATTGTCAGTATAAAAAACCTTTATCCTAACATTACTAATAAACTACGCTTAACTCATTACATTTATTTGAAGAACTTGCTTGATTACTTTTACGAAAATTGGATTTAAATAAGGTGTGCAGTAATGATTAATGTAGTGTCATTAAAAAGAAATAAAAATATGATTAAAATGTTAAAACAGAGATGGTCAAGATATTATCTATCTGTTTTAATAGTAATTATTTTGGGTGTTTTTCTGCGCTTTTTTCTGTTAGGGAAACAGAGTCTTTGGTATGATGAAGGCTTAACGTTAACTCTTTCTGATTCCTCGACACTTCAAGAGAGCATTGCGAACGTAAGAGCCGTAGGAAATAGTGATAGATTTCAACCACTATACTTTATAGTTCTCTTTTTGTGGCGTCAGATATTTGGTGAAAGTGAATTTGCCCTTCGCTCACTCTCTACTCTTTTAGGAATTGGCTCAACTATTGTTATATTCTTTACTGCTTTGCGGATATATGGAAAAAAGCACGCTTTATGGTCTTTGCTAATCCTGACATTCAGTTCTTTTTGTATTTACTACAGCCAAGAAGCAAGAATTTATGCCTTAGCAATGTTTATAGCTTCACTTCAACTATATTTCTTCAGCAAGGTATTAGTTAAAAACGAAGGTGAGCTAGGTATTTCAATATTGCTATTCAGTATTTTTACCGCTATAGGAATTTTTACTAATATTAACTTCTGCTTTTCCACTACAGCTCTATGTCTATCTCATATTGTTATCTATATAAATTTAAGACAATGGCTGCAATGGTGGCTGCCTGCGGGGTTTTTATCTTTACCGCCAGTATTATATTATCTGTCTTTACCTGGAGCAACTGATCCAGAAAGCATTTCAGTTTCTCGCTTGGGATTCCCCATCATTCAAAATATTATTTTTGTGTTACATGGAATTTTAGTGGGGACAACTTATGGACCTTCAATGGAACAGTTGCGAGGCGATGATAAAGTACAGGTTGTGCTTCGTTACTGGCCTCACATACTTTTATTGGTGATTGTCGGTAGTGTAATTTTTCTGGCTTTAATAAAAGTTTTATTGAGACACAAAAAAAATAACAGAGAGCAGCATCCTGATTACTTCTTTGCTTCTGTTTTTGTTATGACATTTTTACTAGGATTGCTCTTAGCTATTGTTACCAAATTTAATTGGGTACCGCGTCACTCTTATTATCTTTGGTTCCCACTTGCCATGCTTATCCCATCAGCTTTGAGTCAAAGGACTGGTATTAGGTCAAAGCGCTACGGAGTGTCTCAGTTTGCTCAAATCGCTGTCATATCTCTGATAGTTCTGAATATTTATTCTCTTTGTAACTACTACTTTAATGATGACTATCAGAAAGATGACTACCGCTCTACAATCCAGTACATTATAAAAAATCGTTCTTCTTCGACAAAATCTGTAGTTTTATTTGGCAATCTCAGATTATTTAAATACTATGGTGATCCTCTAACTCTGGATGCACATAATTTAGGTAATCAGTTAAGAAAAGGCATTACTGATGAAAATTTTGCAGAAAAAATTGAAAAATTAACAAATAGTGCAGACACAGTTTTGATCGTAGTTAATCGGGAACATCTATTTCCCAAAGGATTGATTGAAAAAGAGATGAGTGATTTGTATAACCTGGATTCTCAAGTTAATTTTACATATTTCAAAATTTATCGTTTTCCCAAGAAGAAAAATTGAATTGGAGATTGCAGACTCTGTAAGTTATACAGTACGAAACAACCTTGCTCTGGTGGGGGTGTACCCGTTGAGTATAGTAGAATATTGCCGCAGGTAACTGTCTGTCGCCTCTTGGACTTAATCTTTGTGGGTGACTGCCTCTTCAGTTGCTAATACACTCAATGATTCGATCATGCAACCACCCATTACAGTTGGCACTGTCTTGCAAAACCGTTACCGCATAATTCAAATTCTCGGACAAGGGGGATTTGGTAGAACCTATCTGGCAGAAGACCAGAGGCGCTTTAACGAACTTTGCGCGATCAAGGAATTGATTTCAACAGCAACGGAGGCTTTGGCTTTGGAGAAGGCCCAAGAGCTTTTTCATCGAGAAGCCGCCATTTTATATCAAATTGAACACCCACAAGTCCCTAAATTCCGGGAAAGATTTGAGCAAGACCAACGTTTATTTTTGGTGGAGGACTACGTTGCAGGTCAAACGTACCAAACTTTGCTGGCTGAACGTCAAGCTCTGGGACAAACTTTCACAGAGGCAGAAGTATTGCAGCTGATTCAGTTGTTGTTGCCTGTTTTAGAGCATATTCACAGTCGAGGGATTATTCACCGGGATATCTCGCCAGAAAATATTATTTTGCGAGATAGTGACGCTAAACCTGTGTTAATTGACTTTGGAGTGGTAAAAGAACTGGCAACGCGTTTACGATCGCCAGAGAGTGCAATGCCAGAAACCACCGTGGGCAAATTAGGCTACTCTCCTAGTGAACAAATGCAAACAGGGGGAGCTTATCCTAGTAGTGACTTGTATGCATTAGCGGTGACAGCAATTGTTTTACTAACTGGTAAAGAACCAAGGGATCTATTTGACGAAAACCAACTAACTTGGAATTGGCAGCGATGGGTAACAGTTAATCCGCGATTGACGCTGGTTTTGAATCAAATGTTGAATCATATACCGAGCGATCGCTATCAAAGTGCTGCTAGTGTATCTCAAGCACTACAACCTTTACAGCAAGTCAGTCTTCCTTCCCTGAATACATCTAACTTGCAGACAATGGCTGTTGGCCGCCGTCCTGATTTTGTACCACCAGCAGCTTCGCCCAAGAAACAACCCGATCCTGTGATTCCACCAAGTCCCCCTAGTTCACTCTTGGATAATCCGTTAGCGATCGCAGCAATTGCCACTGCTGTAGTGATCATCGCAGGATTCGGTTCCTGGGCACTCGTAAGTTCCATCCGCAGTCAGTCGAAAACCCCAGATGAGACGCTTCCACAAAATTTCCCTTCACCAGTGATTTCTGGTGGTACTACATTTACATCCACACCCACACCCACCAACGATCAACCTGTTGTATCTAGTAAGCGCCTCAATCTGGGAGCATCTAATAACACAACCGCAGTTCAAGATACTCTTAAAACAAATCAAATAATCCGGTACACTTTTTTTGCGCAGGAAGGTGACAAGTTAAGTACGTTTATTGACCCAGGAAGCAGCATTTTGCTAACAGTGTTAAGTCCCAATGAACAACCTATTGATAATAATGCCCAGCAAGTAACATCCTATGAAGGCACATTGCTGGTTACTGGTAGATATAGTATTGAGTTAACACTGGTTTCAGGAGTTACCGAAAGCAATTACAATCTCAATGTTGCATTAGAAAAACCAGTCAAACCAACACCTACCCCAATTTTTACAGAAACACCCCTCCCAATTCCGACAGAGACACCTATCCCAATTCCGACAGAGACACCCCTCCCAATTCCAACAGAAACACCCTTTCCAATTCCAACAGAAACACCCTTTCCAATTTTTACAGAAACACCGATTCCAATTCCGACAGAGACACCTACCCCACTTCCGACTACTGGTGAAACGCCAACTTTTCCGCCGGTTGATGAAACACAACCATTTTCTGGCCAAAGAAATTAATGTTAAACACACTATTGATTACTGGAACTGATACAGAAGCTGGTAAAACTGTTTTAACAACAGCATTAGCAGCCTATTGGCAAAAATATTACCCACAGCGTAGCTGGGGAATCATGAAACCGATTCAATCGGGAATTGGCGATCGCGAGTGGTATCAAAAGCTATTTGCACTAGAACAAACCGCAGATGAAATTACACCTTTATACTTTCAAGCACCTCTCGCCCCTCCCATCGCCGCCGCACGAGAAAATCGCCAAGTCGATTTAGCAGTAGTTTGGCAAGCTTTGTCTAAGTTGCGATCGCAACGTGATTTTGTGCTTGTAGAAGCCTTGGGAGGGTTAGGTTCGCCGGTAACTGACGAGTTAACCGTAGCTGATTTAGCGGGAGAATGGCGTTTACCAACGGTATTGGTAGTACCAGTGAGATTGGGTGCGATCGCTCAAGCAGTGGCGAACGTAGCATTAGCTAGACAATCGCGCATAAATCTTAAAGGCATTGTTCTCAACTGCGTCCAACCTCGAACCGATGCAGAAATAGCCGACTGGACACCACCCCAATTGATTCAATCACTTACGAACACCCCAGTTTTCGGCTGCTTGCCCTATTTAGATAATCTGACTGATTTAGATAAACTTGCTCAAGTAGCATCAGATTTAGATTGGGAAACACTGACACATTCAGAACGATAAACTAAGAAAATAAACTAAGTTAGCTGCCTAAGTTAGCTTTATTTCAACTAGCTTGTCTTTATAATGGTTTCTACCTTTCCCAATCCCTCTTCTGTTGATCTATCTCGCATCCGACTTTCAATCCGTTCATTGCAACCGCAATTGGTAGAGTGGCGGCGGCGATTGCATCAACAACCAGAGTTGGGTTTTCAAGAAAAACTGACGGCTGAGTTTGTCTCACAAAAGCTGCAAGAATGGGGAATTGATCATCAAACTGGCATTGCTCACACTGGGATTGTTGCCACCATCAAGGGTAACAAACTAGGTGCAGAGAAAGTTTTGGCGATTCGGGCAGATATGGATGCTTTGCCAATCCAAGAACTCAACGAAGTGCCCTACAAATCGCAGCATGATGGAGTGATGCACGCTTGTGGGCATGATGGACATACTGCGATCGCTTTAGGTACAACTTACTATCTCCAGCAGCATCGCCAAGACTTTTGCGGTACAGTAAAAATTATCTTTCAGCCAGCCGAAGAATCACCGGGAGGCGCAAAGCCGATGATTGAAGCTGGAGTGCTGAAAAACCCAGATGTTGACGCGATTATTGGTTTGCACTTGTGGAATAATTTGCCCTTGGGAACAGTGGGTGTGCGGGCTGGGGCGTTGATGGCAGCTGTGGAGTGCTTTAACTGCACAATTTTGGGTAAAGGTGGACACGGTGCACTACCTCATCAAACTGTTGATTCCGTAGTAGTTGCTGCTCAAATTGTAAATGCCTTGCAAACCATTGTCGCCCGGAATGTTAATCCCATTGATTCAGCAGTGGTGACAGTGGGCGAACTTCATGCTGGAACCAAGCGGAATGTGATTGCTGATACAGCGAGAATGAGTGCCACTATCAGGTATTTTAATCCTAGTTTGAAAGGCTTTTTCAACCAGCGTGTCGAGCAGATTATTGCCGGAATTTGTCAAAGTCATGGTGCGAGTTATGACTTAGAATACTGGTCACTTTATCCACCAGTAATTAATGATATGAAGATGGCTGAATTGGTGCGAACTGTAGCAGAAGAAGTAGTAGAAACACCGTTGGGTATTGTGCCAGAATGCCAAACTATGGCTGCTGAAGATATGTCATTTTTCTTGCAAGAGGTTCCTGGTTGCTATTTCTTTTTAGGTTCTGCGAATCCAGCGAAAGACTTAGCGTATCCCCATCATCATCCCCGGTTTGATTTTGACGAAACGGCCTTGGGAATGGGTGTGGAAATGTTTGTTAGATGCGTGGAAAAGTTTTTGAATTAATCGCAAGTGATTGAAAACCTAGACGCACCCTCCATCAAAAAGGAACAGTGATTCGCAACTTTCGACATTTAAGTACCATTACATCACATCGGGGGTTCGCAGATCAAACCTGTGCAGTTACAAGTGATTCTGGTACTTGAAGAAAATCCGTTATTTGGGATTGTTCCAATTAGTGGGTTGTTGATTACTAGCCTGGAGATTAATGACTTAGAAGACGCAGCAAGTTACGTAAAATGACCGCTACGCGATCGCACTATACCTTAGGTCATTTTCTGTCTTTAAAGTCAATCATGATGGCGTTATTTAATTCTGTAATCCCCTCTGAGTCTGATTTACAGCAATGTTAAGAAAGATCCGGGTAATGGATAGCCCGTGTCGGGAAGGGGGAAATTCAAAGTCTCTCTCCTTTTAGGCTACGGTGTACACACAAGCCCTAAAAACCTAGCTTGATAAGGCTTGACTCGTTCCCAGTCTGCGACTGGGAATGCATTCATTGAGTCAGAGACCTTGCGGGGCTACAAAAAGGGCTAGGATGCAGATAGAATAAGCCTCATAGCCCTCTCTCCTTGTTGGTAGTACTTACGCTTATTAGGACTTAATCTCAATAATTCAGTGACTAACTCATAAGAATTTTCCATGAAATTGATCCAATTGTCGCCATAAAGACCAATATAAAAACTACTATGTCGTCGAACAATCCTTAAGGATTCTTTAATTCGCCCAACATATTTTTGAACACCCATGCGTTTAATTTTTTGACCAGATATAGTT
>NZ_WBKL01000092.1:0-7604 GCF_015714705.1 Nostoc sp. NZL
GCCCGAATTCAATAAACGACTGCCCGAATTCAATAAACGACTGCCCGAATTCAATAAACGACTGCCCGAATTCAATCAACGACTGCCCAAATTCAATAAACAACTGCCCGAATTCAATCAACGACTGCCCAAATTCAATCAACGACTCCCGCATTTCTCACAAGCTCTGCGATGGCTACGCCCGCCGCAGGCATCGCATTTATCATAACCTTTACCCAAAATATATTTAAGACGTTTTTGACGGTAATAATTTATGTACAGTGTGAAACGCCAAAACCTAAGTTTTATAAGGCTTTAAGGATAGCGAAGACCAAAAATAGAATCTATTTTTAATTTCTCAGAGTAATTAAATAGGGTTATAGCGTTACAGCAACGTATTCTTGTTTTGCTTGGGTTCCCGATTACTATTTACACTCAACTTGGTGGTCAATCTTTTACCCCTGAGTAGCCTTTCTTTTAACTCCTGAAAAAATGGGCGAACCGGGAGTTACAAGTTGAAATAAAAGAGAGTCATATCATGTCCGCTTGATTGCTTATTAAACCCGAAGAACCCCACCCCGCCAAAGCTACGCTTTGTCTCCCCGGTTGGGGTGTAATGACTGTGATTAGCATAACTAATTATGCGGACATGATATCAAGAAGAATTAGAAAAAGCCGTTAAATACGCTTCTGAAGCAAGCAGCAAAAAGCGATAATGCTCTACTGGCTAAAAAGTAGTCAGGTGATACTGAGAGTGTTGAAAGAGCGCTAGTTTCCCAAAGAAGGTAAGAAACTGACTATTCCTGGGAAAACAATAAGCAACATCAGCACCAATAGTTGCAACAAAATAAACGGTATTGCACCGCGATAGATATCCTTTGTAGTTACTTCCGGTGGTGCGACACCGCGCAGGTAAAACAGGGCGAAGCCAAAGGGAGGCGTGAGGAAAGAAGTTTGCAGATTTGCGCCCAAAATTACGCCGTACCAAACTAAGTCAATACCCAAGTTTTGGGCAACTGGTACAAATAGGGGGACGACAATAAAGGCAATCTCAAAAAAGTCGATGAAAAAGCCAAGGATGAATACCACCGCCATGCTGACAACCAAAAAGCCGGTTTTACCGCCGGGGAGATTAGCGAGAACATCGAACATGAAGCGATCGCCATTTAATCCCCGAAAGACTAAACTAAAAGCTGTGGAACCAAACAGGATAAAAACTACCATGCTGGTGATTCGCAAAGTGGCATCACAAACTTGACGTAGAGATTCTAAGGTAAGTTTACGGTTAGCAGCCGCCAGTGCGATCGCACCACCACAACCCACTGCACCCGCTTCTGTCGGCGTAGCAATGCCAAAAAATATACTTCCCAGCACCAATAAAATCAGTATCAAAGGTGGTATCATCACCTGAATTACCCGTCTTCCCAAAGCTTTCCCACCAATTTCTCTGATCTCAGCAGGCAAAGCTGGTGCTAAATCTGGCTTCAAAAATGCCACAATTAGCACGTGTAGGGCAAATGCACTTGCCATCATCAAACCAGGAATCACTGAACCGAGGAACAAGTCGCCCACCGACACACCTAACTGATCACCCAGTACTACCAACACCACACTCGGCGGGATAATTTGCCCCAAGGTTCCTGACGCAGCAATGACACCAGTAGCTAATTCTTTGTTGTACCCATAGCGGAGCATAATTGGCAGAGAAATCAAACCCATTGCTACCACTGTCGCCGCTACTACACCAGTTGTAGCTGCAAGCATTGCACCTACCAATATCACAGCTAAAGCCAGTCCGCCACGCAAGCGTCCCAACAAAATCCCCATCGTTTCTAACAGCCTTTCTGCTATCCCAGATTTCTCCAGCATTGCCCCCATGAAGATGAAGTAAGGGATAGCTAATAAGGTATAGTTTGCCATGATGCCAAAAATCCGTTGTGGCATGGCAGTAAGAAATACTGGGTCAAATACACCTAAGCTAATTCCTAGGATTCCAAATAAAATTGCCACACCACCCAATGAAAATGCTACCGGATATCCCAGCGACAACAGCACCAAAGCACCAGCAAACATCAGTGGCCCCAACCATTCATAAGCCAATGTCATGATTTTCCTCCTGAGGTTCTATTCTGCTTTGGAGAATTGCCAAATTTTTGATCGCCTGAGAAATTCCCTGGAAAATCAGCAGCACAAAGCCGACAATAATCATCGCTTTAATGGGGTAACGAGGCAACCCACCAGGATCAGATGAGGCTTCTTTGATTTGCCATGAAGCCACAACGGCATCCCAAGAAAAAATGATCACGATGATGCAGAATGGGATGAGAAAAAATATAGTCCCTAGTAAGTCTGCAAGTGCCTTTCGCCGAGGCGGCCAATTACTGTAAAAAATATCAACACGGACATGTTCATTATGCTTGAGGGTATAAGCTGCTCCCAATAAGAAAACTAAATCAAAAATATACCATTGAGATTCTATGTAAGCGTTGGAAGTGAAATTATTACCACTAATTCGTCCGAGATATCGCCCGATAACATTCCACACACCAAGTAGGATCATTACTAGCACCAGCCAACTGCTAAATCGACCAATGCGTTCAGTGCAATTATCAATAATTTTTGATATTCTTAATAATTTTTCCAATGGTTATTTTGCCTCTTGCATTGATGTCAGAGACTTCTCTCAATCCCATAAGAGATACTTAGAGCTTTTTTGTTCAGAAGTCCCTAAATGTAGTTTACAGCCCGATAGTCAAGAATCTGAGCCTTTCAGTAGAAAATGTTTCTATCTATCTTATTTAACGATTTAAATCTCTTTAACAGGAGTAAAGGTTGGAGTTACTAATAATGCTACTAATAGCGATCGCGCACTGAAGTTCTGGGTAGAAAATGGGTTAATAAACTGAAAAAGCAATTCATAACAAGGAATTTTAGGAGTGAAACATATCACTAAAATCAATAAAATTGTCGAAATTTAAATAGATTTTTAGTAATTGCGATTTATTTGTTTTTGATGACAAAAAACCTTTACTTTTGACTGAATTTACCTCTGATTGTTGGCGCTGTTACAACCCGTAATTTTGAAACCGTTTACTATACCTGAGTACTTTCAAAAAAACAAAGTAGTTCGTCAGTAACATAACTCTCTTAATATTCGAGATTGACTTTTTGTTATCCTATCCAGCTAAATTGCACTAGGTTGATAAATTCTCAACGAATTCCACTTTTTATGAACTCTGAATCAATAAATTAACAATAACTAACAGAGGTAACGAGAAAATCTTAATCTATTTAGTTTTTTCTGCGCCACTAGTTAAGAGGTAATCTATGGTGCGAAACTCAAAGCTAGGGTACAGACCGTTCCCTAAGTCTATTCTGCGTCCATCTGTTGCTATAGGTATAATCGCATCTTTATTGGTTGGCGGAATAAGTTTTTATATAGTAAAACGCTGGCAAAATTATGCAAATCTAGAGATCCAAGTGCCAGCAACACAATTGCCACAATTAAAAACGGTAACAGCTTTAGGACGGATCGAACCAGAGGGAAAGGTAATTAAACTCTCTGCTGCGGTGTCTGCGGAAGGAAGTCGGGTAGAAAAGTTGTTAGTAAAGGAGGGGGATAGGGTAAAAGCAGGACAAGTGATTGCGATTTTGAATAGCCGCGATCGCTTGGAAGCAGAATTAAAAGAGGCGCAGGAACAAGTAAAAGTAGCCCAGGCAAACCTAAACCGCATCCAAGCAGGTGCTAAACGTGGTGAAATTGCTGCCCAAAAAGCTGCGATCGCTCGCCTAAAAGCAGAACGCCAAGGTAGTATTAGTACCCAAGCAGCGACAATTGAACGATTCCAAGCCGAAGTGCGCAACGCCCAAGCAGAAGACGAACGGTATCAGCAACTATATCAACAGGGCGCAATTTCCGCCTCCCAACGGGATAGTAAGCGTTTAAGCTTGGAAACTGCCCAAAAAAGTCTGCAAGAAGCACAGGCACAGTTAAATGGTACCCAATCAACTAGCCAGCAACAGGTAAAAGAAGCCACAGCCACACTCGATGAAATCGCTGAGATACGCGGAGTGGATGTAGAAGCTGCCCAAGCAGAAATCAATCGTGCCGTAGCAGCCATGAATCTGGCAAAAATCAATCTTAAACAGGCCGAGGTGCGATCGCCCCAAAATGGACAGGTATTCGAGATCCATACCCATCCTGGCGAATTAGTATCAAATGATGGCATTGCTGATATCGGACAAACTAGCCAAATGTATGTAATCACTGAAGTCTACGAAAGCGATATCGGCAAAGTGCATTCAGGGCAGCAAGTGCGAGTAATTGGTGATTACCTCCCGATTGAATTGCAGGGAATCGTAGATCACAAGGGCTTGCAAGTGCGACGGCAGAATGTGATTAACACGGATCCCGTCAGTAATATCGACAACAGAGTAGTAGAAGTCCATATCCGACTAGATGAAGTCTCCAGCCGAAAAGCTGCCACCTTAACCAATATGCAAGTTAAGGCAGTAATTGAACTTTAAGCCCCTAAAAGGGGATGGGATAACACGTGCATACTGATAACTGATGACAGTTAACAGTTAACGGCGGGGCAGCTATCCCGGACACCCCAAAAAGCAAGTGGGCTTCCCACCGCCTTGGTGAAACCATAGGGTTCTGAGGTGGATGAACGAGTCCCCAATTTCCAGTCCCTAACCCCCAGTACCTAGATTATGGGATTGATCAAACAACTGCGACGGCGAACCCCTCTTGGATGGCTGCAACTGAGTCATGAAAAAAGCCGTCTTTTGGTGGCATTGTCAGGCATTGCCTTTGCGGATCTTCTCATGTTCATGCAACTGGGCTTTCAGACTGCGCTGTATGACAGTAACACCAGACTGCATCGCAGTTTGCAAGCAGACATTGTTTTAACGAGTCCCCAAGCCCGTAACCTGCCAAGCTTGTCTACATTTTCTCGCCGGCGACTTTACCAAGCAATGGATATACCAGGGGTGAAGTCGGCAGAACCAATGTATTTCAACAACACAATCTGGAAAAATCCTCAAACACACCGTGAGACGGGGGTGTTAGTTATCGGCTTTAACCCAGACAAGCCAGCTTTTGACTTACCAGATGTTAACCAGCAATTGCAAGCGATCAAAATGCCGAATACCGTCTTGTTTGATCGTGGTGCAAGAGGAGATTATCAAAAAGCGATCGCTCAAATTGACCAAGGTAAAACCCTAACCACCGAAATAGAACGGCGCACAATTACCATTAGTGGCTTATTCCAAGTCGGGGCTTCCTTTGGCGCTGATGGCAACCTGATTACCAGCGATCAAAACTTTTTGCGGCTATTTTCCGGGCGACAGTCAAGTAGTGTCAGTCTAGGTTTGATTAAGGTAAAACCAGGCTATGACCCCAAAAAAGTAGCAGCAACATTGAAAGCTTACCTCAGAGATGATGTCAGAGTTTTAACCCACAAAGAATTTATTGAATTTGAAAACAACTTCTGGAGAACAAATTCTCCAATTGGATTTATCTTCAGCCTGGGTGTATCGATGGGCTTTGTGGTGGGCGTGATTATCGTCTATCAAGTCCTCTCCACTGATGTTAATGCCCATGTTCGGGAATACGCCACCTTCAAAGCAATGGGATATCGCAATTATTACCTGCTAGGTGTAGTGCTTGAAGAATCGTTGATATTGGCAGCACTGGGTTTCTTCCCCGGTTTGGGAGTGTCCTTAGCACTTTACCAACTGACTCGCAGTGCCACAAATTTACCCATGTACATGACTGCAATTCGGGCATTGCAGGTATTAGTACTGACTATTATTATGTGTACAATTTCCGGTGCGATCGCAACCCGCAAACTCCAAGCCACCGACCCTGCTGATATGTTCTAAAACTAGGGGACAAGAAACAGGCAAGAATTTTTACAACTTCTAACTCCAAACTCCTCCACTCCCCAAATATGCTTCCCGTCATCTCTATTAAAAATCTCGACCACCACTTTGGTCACGGCTCACTCCGCAAGCAAGTTTTATATAATATCAACTTAGAGATTAACCCCGGTGAAATTATTATTATGACTGGGCCCTCTGGTTCTGGAAAGACAACCTTGCTGACCTTGGTGGGTGGGTTGCGTTCTACCCAATCTGGTAGTTTGCGGGTGTTGGGACGAGAACTTTGTGGTGCTAGTGCTGAACAACTAGTACAGGCGCGACGGCGTAACGGTTATATTTTCCAAGGGCATAACTTGCATGGTAGTTTAACAGCGCTCCAAAATGTCAAAATAGCTTTGGAATTGCACCAACATCTTGACTTAAAAAAGATGCTAGCTAGATCAGCCCAAATGCTAGAGCAGGTAGGATTAGGAAATCATTTGCATTACTATCCTGATAAACTATCTGGGGGACAAAAACAAAGAGTAGCGATCGCCCGCGCCTTAGTCAGTCATCCTCAAATAATCCTAGCGGATGAACCCACCGCCGCCCTTGACAGTCAATCAGGACGAGATGTAGTCAATCTCATGCAAAAACTGGCAAAAGAACAAAGCTGTACCATCTTGATGGTTACTCATGACAACCGCATCCTAGACATTGCCGATCGCATCGTTGACATGGAAGATGGTAAGCTCAAGTCAAAAGTAAAACTATCAGCTTAGAGTTGATAGCCTTCATGATCTGCAAAACTCGGAACGAGAAAATTTTAGGTAAAATCACTGTTGTTTTACATCTATACCAATATTAGTAATATCTGTTATGAGTGTATAAACGGCGATTAAGAATTAGATAAACCGAAAATCCTATAATTTCACACTATATATCAATAAAACTTATCATAGGGTGGGCATCTTATCTGCCCTACTTGTGCTATTAAATGTTCACCAGCTTACTAAAGCTAGCTTTACCTAAATTTTATGAGGTTATTTATGACACTTTCCTCTTGGGTTAACTGGTTTAGGTGATTTTCCTACACCAACTTTTGCCTAACAGTGTAGTACGAGTGTCCAGTTGAACAAGTGTCCAGTTGATTCCAAGATTTTCTTCAAGTATTATTATGTAATGGTTAAACTCTAGCGAGTTTCATTTGTTGCCTAACAAATGATATACCTATGGCAAGCCACGAGAGCGTCTTTGCCATCAATCTAGTTAAATTTTAAGATTATTGCCAATGGAATACACCTTGGTTATTAAAACACCAATTCACTAAATTACAGTTACAAATCATTCTCCCTTGTCTTTTCCCCCCTGCCCCTGTCCTGTATATAATTTCCTGGAGGATTTCCAAAATTTATAGTTTTCATCAACATCTGCTGCAAACAGGAAACACTAGTAAAAATAAGCTAGTCTATTTTCCAACACAAACAAGGGGTTTTTGTAGCTCTATGATTATTGAGAATGGCACTAGTGGTCTGTCCCATTAATTTTGAGGGGGTTGAGAAACGAACCGCAAAGGACGCAAAGGGCGCAAAGGAAGAAAAATTAAGAATGAGTTTACCGATCATATTTAATGAGACAGACCACTAGTGGTCTGTCCCATTAATTTTGCGGGGTTGGATAAATCTTTGACAGCTTAACTCTGGCATCTTCTGTACGAAAACGCCAATCTACACGAACTTGATTAATATTGCGATCGC
>NZ_WBKL01000158.1:0-82700 GCF_015714705.1 Nostoc sp. NZL
TCGGAACTGCAACTGACAATGCGCTCACCGTCGGGGGAAAACGCCACTGAATTAATCACAGAATGATTCCCGACAAAGGGTTGACCAATAGGCTGGCCATTCACACCCCACAAACGTAGTGTCTTGTCGGAACTGCAACTGACAATGCGCTCACCGTCGGGGGAAAACGCCACTGAATTAATCACAGAATGATTCCCGACAAAGGCTTGCCCAATGGGCTGACCATTCACACCCCATAACCGCACTGTGTTGTCAATACTGCAACTGACAATGCGCTGACCGTCGGAGGAAAACGCCACTGAATTGACCCTATAATCATGTCCGACAAAGGGTTGTCCAATGGGCTGACTATTCACACCCCACAAACGTAGTGTCTTGTCGGAACTGCAACTGACAATGCGCTCACCGTCGGGGGAAAACGCCACTGAATTGACCGCATTTTCATGCCCAACAAAGGGTTGTCCAATGGGTTGACCATTCACATCCCACAAACGTAGTGTCTTGTCGGAACTGCAACTGGCAATGCACTGACCGTCGGGGGAAAACACCACTAAATTGACCGCATCTTTATGCCCAATAAAAGGTTGACCAATGGGCTGGCCATTCATATCCCACAACCGTACTGTCTTGTCGGAACTGCAACTGACAATGCGCTGACCGTCAGGGGAAAATGCCACTGAATTAATCCCAGAATCATGCCCGACAAAGGGTTGACCAATAGGCTGGCCATTCACACCCCACAACCGTAGTGTCTTGTCAATACTGCCACTGACAATGCGCTGACCATCGGGTGAAAACGCCACTGATATGACCGGATCTTGATGCCCGACCAAGAGTTGACCAATGGGCTGACCATTCACACCCCATAACCGCACTGTGTTATCAATACTGCCGCTGACAATGCGCTGACCGTCGTGGGAAAACGCCACTGACATGACCCAATCTTGATGCCCCTGAAGGAACAACAAAACTCTGCCAGAAGATGCTTCCCAGACCTGTACAGTACCCTTACTATCTCCAATCACCAATTTTTCGCCATCAGCACTAAATGCCACCGATAAAACCGCTCCCAGAACTGGCGCAAAGACCGAGTTCGTGAGATTCGCTCCCATCAAATTCACCCACCGCAAGCTGGCATTAGCAAAGTTTACGTCTGTAATAACAGTATCGCTGAGATCAGATTTTTCCAGACTATAGGGATTTCTTCCTAGTAGTAATTTCACTAGGTTGCCACCTATATAACTCACCTGAGTCTGGGTTTGGCCACGGGTTGACTGAATTAGTGCGAGCAACTGTTGTTTAAATACTTGCTCATCTAACATTGGCACAGCTAAATCCAGCACAGCTTTTGCCAAGGGAGCCGTACCAAAATAATTAGATAATTTTTCTAAAGATGCTTTGGCGAATGAATTTAGCGGTGCGATGAGGAGCGGTTGCCTATCTTCCCCGCAATGTCGTTGAAAGTATTCTGACCAAGTGTAATCTTGTGGTGGAACAGTATCTAAATGAGACTGTGCTTGAGCCAGTTCTGTGAAGTCGGGAGCTAAAACGCCTAACTCTGCCACCAGCTTATAGGCAGCAAAAAATTCCAATAACGAACGATGAGCAGGGCTATAGTCTCCTTCCGCATTACGAATTAGCATTGTTTGCCCCATCATGTCGTAATGCCAGTGGTCTAAATCTTTTTCTTCCTCGACTACAGAACCAAATAAACGCCGAATCCGGTCGGGAAATTCTTTGTAGTTCATGCTCATCTGGTCTGTTGAGAGCATTTCCCAGGACAACTCACACAAAAAATAGAGCTTATCTGCCAATGAGGTAAAGGTACGCTGGGTATTAATATCTCTCTCCATCTTGTGCCGCACAGCATATAAATATACCCGTGATATATCTACTGGCTTCCCTGCCTCAATCTCTGGCAAAGCTTCTATAATTAGTTCCGTCATTACAGGACGACGTGCCAAATCCCGCAATGTCGAATTATTCATTACCCGTTCTACGGTTTCTGGTTCAGCACGAAACGCTAATACTTGCCGAATTTGCTCGTCATCAAATTTTTCTAATTCCAGCACTTCAAAGCGCGGTGTCTCTAGAGGGAAGTTAATTGTAGAAGCTTGCAACTCTGCACTTAGCAAAGCCCTTCCTTCTTTTGCTTCGGGGAAATGTTCGGTGCGACAGGTGAGAATTACCTTTGCCCCTGGTACTACTACTTTGGCTAGTTCCCAGAAGTTGTTGATCATCTCTTGGCGATTGACTCTAGCTGCCATTTCATCAAAGCCATCAAAAATCAACAACACTTTACCCATACGGTTGAGTTGCTCAAAGGCAGAATAACCAGGCAGTGGGATTTCATGCTTGCGGAAAAAGAATTCCGAAAATAGCGATTCTACACTGACTGCTTTGGCATAGTCCCGTAAAGGAATAACTAATGGTAGACGTGGGCGTTCTACTCCCCGGCGTTGAGCATCACGATAGCGTTGTAGGGCAGTCCAGGCATAATGCAACCCAAACCAGGTTTTGCCAGTGCCAAATTCACCCAAAATAGAAAGGTGTTCTTTGGCAGGATCATCAAGCCAGCGCTCAACATAACCATCAATCCAACCATCAGCTTGAGCGTAACGGCTCATGCCCATTTTCTGCTTTGAGGTGGGATCAAATTCCTCTTTGGTACAAGCTAGGGGTACATAGGTGCGGTCAATTCCCCGTTGCTTGATTTCATTTTCTAGCCAGTTGAGGTAGACATTAAAATCAGCATCCCGATCTAGCAACTCATCAACGGTGTAGCAGAATAAATTTTGATTTTCTTGCTTGCTCACCTCATCTTTAGCAGCTCGACTGACACGGCGATTGGTGATTAGCCAACCTATATCTGTTTTTCGAGCATTTACTGACTGTCGCAAGGCAGCAACATCTGCCATTCCGGCTTCTCCTGTAATGCCGCGCACCAAAACTCGGTTATACCCCTTTTTCTCTATAGGGTTATTGACATTAATAATCCACTCAAAATAATTTTCATTGCTAATTTCACCTTTTTCAAAGCCATAACGTAAGGCAGTGAACCAAGCCCGTAATTGCTCTGCTAATTTATCTGTCTGATTTGGTTGACTTGGAGTTTGTACAGTAGATTGAATAGGTTGTTTATTTGTTGTTTCTTTCCTAAAAAAGAGATTAATACACCCCAAGTTGTTAGAGATGAATTTTTGGGGTGCTGTTTCTAATTCCTGCCGCAAAAATGTTACTAGTGTTTCATTCGTGACCCATTGGTTAGATAGATCAGCCAAGTCAAATCCGCGCAAAATCGCGCTAGTGAGTACGCTGCTAGCTCCACTCACGTTTTCATGGGCTAGCTCAAATTCTCTGGAAGCAGCAATAAAACAACGATCGCGTGTATTTCCGCGATCGCCTGGATCAGCTTCTGTAAAATTGAGTATTTCCCCACTGTAACAACAGTCCAACCAGATAATTTGCTGCCGTACTGGACTTTCCTCTAACAATTCCCGCAGCCACTTTAATCGCAGTCCCCAGTTCCCTAATTCAGGATCGGTATCACTGGTTGCCAGAAATCCTTCTTTGATGCGTCCATCTTTACGAAGACCATGCCCTGAAAAATAGAAGAGGGCTGTATCTGGAATGCTTCTGCCTTCAGGATAAAATAGTTTTTCTAAAGCCTTCTCTAAATCTGCCAGCTTGATTTCCTGGTTTGGTGATATCTGTGGTGCATCATCTTCAAACGGATTTAGGAATTGCGGCAATCGCTGGACATGAAAATTTCCAGCTTCACTGAGTCGCTTGGCGATCGCTTCTGCATCGTTAGCAGGCGATCGTAACGCTGACAATCCTGAAAAATTATACTTATTAATGCCAACTACTAAAGCATCTCTACTCATTAATATGCGACTTTTTATAAAAATTCTGGAAAATTCATCAATATCTTAGCTAGCGTTTAATTCTACTCATCTTTTCCAAGACAATAACCAAGTAAATTTTTTTACTAAATATTCCCTTTTGTGACAGTCACTTGTCCTTTAATGGTGTAAATATTGGTCTGTCCTGATCAGACCCTCGCAACAAATAGATTGTCAATTGCTTACCAGACTCTTGTTCTTGCTTAGGATTGATAGGTATTGGCCAGCGAAGAGATTTATAAAGTTCTAAGCGATACAAATCAAAAGCAGATTCCAACAAGCTACAGTAGACACCTGCCGCATCAACTGTCCAGTAGTAAGCAAATATTAACCCCAGTAACGCAGCAGGAAAAGCCCACCAAGCCCAAACAGTCCATACCATAAACAGCAAACTCCAGAGCCAAAAACGGGCTGCTGTGTTCAGGCTTGACCGTGCTTCCTGTAATTCTTTCTTCACCCCATCTGGTAATACTAGCCAGAGGCGAGACCAGCAAATTACAGCATCCAAGCCATACTTATCATAAGGGCGGCTTTCAGCTGCTCTAAGGATATTGCCTAACTTTGTAGGCATTAACCTATTAAATTGAGATGGAAACTCCATAAGTTGTCCATCTAGCGTCACATATTCCTCTAATTCTTCGTTAGTTATAACTTGTTTATCTTTTTTATCAGCCAGAGTTTGCCAACGCTTATCTTTTCGTTTAAAGTCATGCTCTTGTTGCTGTATCATCCAGCGTCGTAAAGGTTGTAACCAGGGAGACCAATAGCCTTCTAAGAATCTTAAAACAGATAAATCAAACTTTTGAACCACAAAAGCTGAGACAGCAATCATGAGCAAACCTGTTACCATAACAGCAATTAGCAAAGATTCTGGTTGCTGTTTGAGCCAATCTTCCAAAGGTTTTCGACCAAAACGCAAGACCCAAGCTAATAGTCCCCCCATCCAAAAGACAAAAGCTGGTGTCAGTATGTTTGCAGCCCAGTTTTCTGCAAGTTTTCCACCCAGACTTTCTAAAAATTTGGTTGGCATATATTTATTACTGAGCAGCAGGTATTAGCACGACATTATGAGTAGGACAGATTGGTATTGTCGCTCCGACAATGCGGCGATACCAAACGTAGTCTCCTTGAGGACATATATATTTTTGAGCAGATATTGCTTGACCTTTACCTGGAAGTGGCTCAAAACCTTTTGATACCTGCTTCTCACTAAGAAACTCTGCTATCCAATTGCGAGTGTCTGGCTGACTTTTCAAGATTTCTAAAATCTGCTTATCGGCTTCCTGTCCAGCTTTAGCTTGTGCTAATAGTTCAGCCAATTGTTTGTCTACTTGAACCGCATCATTTCCTAAAAGTTCTGGAAGAAAAGGACGAATCGAACGGCCAGCCTCCAGAATGTCGTCAGGTTCAAACGTCACAACTGAAACCTCATTATGTAAGATTAATAGCTAATTTTTTTAGTTATACACTGAAATACACTGGCGCAGTTAATTTTCCAACACTAATGCAGTCTGTACCACTATTACTCAGGTTTTACCCCTTACATAAATAAACACATTGCCGCTATCAAGAATGCGACATCTAATTTGTGAAGTCTTTTAATAGCAGACTTTTTCAGAAAAAAAATAAACGACCATTAAAATGTGAAACTTTTGGTTTTGCGACCTCAATTTGTGAAAATATTGAAAATCTCTAGTCACTTTTGAATAATCATATAAATTAATAAAACCCTTGCTATACAAGGTTTTGCAGGATAAAATTAACGACATTATTTTGTTAAAGTTCGACATCTAATTTGTGAATGTACATTATTTTAAGACTATCTTTTAATGCCATCCCCGGTGTAGCTTGCTAGACAAAGTAAACGCATGGCTCGGCTAAACATGACAAATTATACACTTCTGAACTTTTAAAAAACCCTATAAAATTTAGAATTACGAATTACGAATTACGAATTAGTAATTATTTTTGTATGTGGCGGATTACTTCAGCAACTGACCAAGCTTGAGCGATCGCTCCTCTGGGAGTGTGAGGTGAATCGCCATCAAAAATCTCAGAAATAGAACCAAGACCAGCGTCAAATAGGAAGTGATCTAGCAGAGGTTGCCAATCAAAAGGCAGCGATTGTTGTGGATAAAAACGTTGCCAAGCCCGAATATATGGCCCAATTAGCCAAGCCCAAACAGTACCTTGGTGATAAGCGCGATCACGTTCTTCTTGGTTACCATCGTATTTCCCTTTGTATTCGGGATCTCCTGGATCAAGACTGCGAAGACCATAGGGGGTGAGCAAGCTGGCCGTTGCCAAATCTAATATCTGACACCCTTGCTGTAAAGAAAACCCACAATGGTGCAGCGACAGCGCCAAAACGGCATTGGGGCGAATTTGGAAATTCCGGCGATCGTCCGGCTCAATAGTATCGTACAGATAACCTAACTGAGGATTCCAAAACTTTTGTAGCGAGATTTTTACGTGTTGTGCTTGTTGAGCATAACGCTGTGCTTGCTTAGTGAGACGCACTGGCTCACCAAACTTAAGCTGGCTCAATCGTTCTGCCCACTGACTCAGCCAACATAAAGCTGAATACCACAGCGCATTGATTTCCACTGGCTTACCGTAACGGGGAGTGACGGGATGTGCCCCAATTACCACATCCATCCAGGTGAGGGCTACACCACGAGCATCCCAACTAACTAGCCCATCAGTAGCATCGACCTGGATATTGAAATGTGTACCACCGACAAATGCTTTGTAGATTTGCTGTACTACGGGGAATTGCTCTGCCAGAAATTTCCAGTCTTGGGTAGCTTCTAAATAAAGCCCTAAAGTTTCAATCCACCACAACGCCGCATCAATACTGTTATAAATTGGTTCTCGATTGACATCAGGAAATGCATTAGGAATCAAACCGTGGCGACAATAAAGCCCAAAAGTCCGCAATACTCCTTTTGCTAGGTCAAAGCGCTGGGGAACTAGTGCCAACCCCGGTAAAGCGATTAATGTGTTGCGTCCCCAGTCATTAAACCAGTGATAACCAGCAATGACTGTAGAGCCTGCAATTGAGGCTCGATAGACGATAAACTGATCGCTTGCTTTGAGTAGTTGTTGCCAGATTGAGCATTGGTAATTACTCCTCTGCTCCTCTGCCTCTTTACTTTCTTCTCTCCATTCAAAAATCTGTGAGAGCCTTTCTTGCTCTGCCTTTAGGGCTTCTGCAAAGGTTTCGGGGGTGAGAACACCTGGAATCAGGTCGGGTAAACCTACTCGTGCTTCTAGAGTCACTGTATCTCCTGGTTGGAGTGTGACTACCAAGTAACCAGGACTGTAGAGGTCTTCCTTGTCGCCTAACCCTCGTTTCGTCTCCTCAGGTAATCCATAGTGCCAATACCACACTGCATCTGGTTGATAATTTCCTTGTGTCCAGCGCAAGTGCCAAGGTATGCCGAAATGCCCAGAATTGATTGCTTGGAGACAGACTTGCTGTTGCCCTAGCACTTGTGAGAACTGTAATTCTGGAGCAGTCTGCTGGTGATGAAAGTCACGTTCTGCTATCAACAGTCGCAATCGTAAAATCGCTGTATGACTTCCCTCGTAGCGATATTGGATTAAAATCCGATGGCAAAATTGGGCAGGGGCATTAGGCATGGAGCATGGGGCATTGCTTATTCCTCCTTGTGTCCTTTGTTCCCAGTCCCCAGCCCTCACCAAACCATAAGGCATCACCAGTTGTCTGGTTAACTGCCAGTTATCTTGGCCCCAAATCCATTTTGGAACTGGTTTAATATCAAAACAGCGTAGCAGTTCGCAGCCCGTTGGCTCAATCTGACCGTTACCCCAAAAATTTGTCCCCAGTGCCACAACGCTCCCTAATATTTCCAAGCTAGCTTCTAGGTGCGAAAACAGCAAAGTCCGCTCAGAAGGAGGGTTTGTAGCGGCAAACAGCCAACCGTGATAAGTACGCGTGCGGACATCAGAAATTGTACCGCTGGCAAAACTTCCCAAGCCATTGGTAAGCAACCATTCTCTTGTATCTAAATCAAGCATTTGCTACTCAAAATCGTTATGAGTATGATATAGTCGTAACAGATTGTAATTAAACTGTGAGAGCGTAAATGGGTGAATTTTACTTAACCCAAATTTCAACGCTACTAAATCGATAAAGGAGAATTAGGTTAATGTCCCTTACTTACGGAACCGAAGGAAGCCTCCGCGTTGGTCAACAAGCTCCCGATTTCACAGCAACGGCTGTGGTAGATCAGGAATTTAAGACAATCAAACTTTCCGATTATCGCGGTAAGTATGTCGTCCTGTTTTTCTACCCACTAGACTTTACCTTTGTTTGTCCCACTGAAATTACAGCATTTAGCGATCGCTACGAAGAATTCAAGAAAATCAATACTGAAGTCCTTGGGGCTTCCGTTGACAGTGAATTCTCCCACCTCGCTTGGATTCAAACAGATCGTAAGTCTGGTGGCGTTGGCGACCTGAATTATCCTCTAGTCTCCGATATTAAAAAAGAGATTAGCGCCGCTTACAACGTTCTTGACCCAGCAGCAGGCATTGCCTTGCGTGGTCTGTTCCTCATCGATAAAGATGGTATCATACAGCACGCCACTATCAACAATCTAGCTTTTGGTCGTAGCGTTGATGAAACCCTGCGGACATTACAAGCAATTCAGTATGTCCAGTCTCACCCCGACGAAGTTTGCCCAGCTGGTTGGCAACCTGGTGACAAGACAATGAATCCTGACCCAGTGAAGTCTAAAGTTTACTTCTCTGCTGTCTAAATTTCGCTAGCTAGCAAACTCTAATCCATCCTGTTGGAGTTGAGACCAAAATCAATGAAAACCACAGATAAACAGAGATACACATTAAACAGTGTCAACCTCCGTATCTATCTGTGGTTTTTTCATAAAATGGTATTTAAATAATCTGGGATAAAAATATGCTTACTTCAACTGATTTTAGTGGATTATTAAATGAGCGATTCTTCCGCAACTTTTTACCAGTTCCAGCGACAAATAAACTCCGATTGGGAGTAGGAACGCCAGATTTTCAACTGCCAGATATTACTAACGGAACTTTAGTAAAATTGTCTGATTATAAAGGCAAGCAACCTGTCTTACTCGCCTTTACTCGTATCTTTACTGAAAAACAATATTGCCCCTTTTGTTTTCCTCACATCAAAGCCTTAAATGAGAAATACGAGCAATTTAAAAATCGCGGTATAGAAGTTTTAATGATTACTAGTACTGATGAACGGCAGAGTCAAGTTGTTGTGAAGGATTTAGGCTTACAAATGCCGTTATTGAGCGATCCTAGTTGTCGCGTGTTTCGTACCTATCAAGTAGGGCAAGCGCTGGGAGCGCCTTTACCAGCCCAGTTCGTATTAGATAAAGAAGGAAAACTCCGCTACTGGCATTTATTTTCTTTTTTGGATCACAATGCTAGCGTTGAGACCTTGTTAAGTAAGTCGGCGTAAATAATTATTGTTGCAATAAGGCAGGAGGAGAAAGAGTTTGAGCCTTATTTACTTTTGTTTACATAGTTTGGTTTTATTGCACCTACTTACTTAGAACAATTCAATTGAGTATAAAGTGTAAAATTGGCAATACCAACTCTACTCATAAAAGTATGAGGTTTTATGGTGCTGACCCATTATCATTCGCCTATTTCTCCCAACTCCCGCCGCGTCTGGATTACTCTGCTGGAAAAAGGACTTGAGTTTGAATTACTAGAGATAAAACTGGATGGGGAGCAGTTTAAACCAGAGTTTTTGGCAATTAGCCCCTTCCATCACATTCCGGCTTTGGTGGATGACGGCTTTCATGTAGTAGAATCTTTGGCAATTCTGGACTATTTAGAGGCAAAATATCCCACACCTGCTATGTTGCCTAAAGATGCCAAGGATTTAGCGATCGCACGCATGGTACAACTGGTAACTGTGAATGAGCTTTTACCAGCAACCACCACATTTTTACCTCAGATATTAGGCTTACCTGGGGAAGATCCAGAAAAAATCGAGCAGGCGAAGCAGAAAATTTCAACAGTGCTGAAGCTTTTTGAGAGTTTACTTGACGATCGCCCTTACTTTGGTAGTCAAAACCTAACTCTCGCGGAGGTTGTAGCTGGAACTGTAGTAATATGGCTGCCGGAAGTAGGGATTTCCTTAAGTGACTATCCAAAACTGAATGCTTGGTACAAGCGGTTAGCTGCACGCACAACATGGCAAGCTACCGAGGCTACACCGAAGGCAATGGAAGCGTTTAAGTCGATCATAGTAGCGAGAAATAAGCAGTAAATTCATACTTAAATGTAGAGACGGTAAATTTACCGTCTCTACAAAGCTAAATTTTCACAGCTTAACTTGCTGCAAATGACTGCGGGGATTATAAGTACGTATAGCCCGGATTTTTTCATAATATTCCCGCTCTTGCTGGCTGAGGTCTTTTGGTGGTGCGATCGCTACCTTCACCAACTGATCGCCACGTCCACCCTTGGCGAGGGGCCAACCTTTGCCACGTAAACGCAACGATTGACCAGAACGCACTCCTGCTGGTAGCTTGACATTAACTGAACCATCAGGAGTGGGTACATCAATAGACGCTCCCAAGGTAGCTTCATCAGGTGTGATTGGCACTTCGCACACCAAGTTATCGCCTTCCATTTGGAAGAACGAGTGCGGCTGAAGTTCGACTTTTAAGTACAAATCCCCTCGTTGCTGAGTCATAGGGTTGATTTGGCCTTTACCCCGCACGCGCAGGCGAGTACCAGGTTTAGCCCCAGATGGAATACGAACATCGATTGTTTCGTTACCTAAACTGAAGCGTTTTTGCACACCGTTGAATGCTTCAGCAAAAGTTAGAGTGATTGCTGCTTCTGTGTCCTGGGAAGTACCCGCACCGGCATCACCAAACCCATAATCGTTAAAGCCGCTAAAACCACTCGGCGCACCTGTGGAAGTGCGGTAAGAGTAATTTTGTGAGTAACTTTGTCGACCACCGCGAGGGCTAGCACCGCCAAAGCGTCCTAGTAACTCATTGATGAACTCATCAAAATTTCCGTATTGACTGAAGTCAAAGCCACCCATATCAGCACCAACACCGCCAGATGGGAAACCTTCACCAGCTTGTTTCCAATATTGACCGAATTGGTCGTATTTTTTGCGCTTATCTGGGTCTGACACCACTTCGTAGGCTTCGCTAACTTCTTTGAAGCGTGCTTCTGCCTGTTTGTTATTTGGGTTGACATCAGGGTGATATTTGCGGGCTAGTTTACGAAAGGCTTGTTTAATCTCCTCTGGAGTGGCAGTCTTACTAACTCCCAAAATTGCGTAATAGTCTTTGAAGTCGGTTGCAGCCATCTACCAGCCTCCTATAGAAATTCCCGTTATGTTTTTTTTTAAGATGAGAGATATTTAATTTGCTAGGTATAGTGCCAAGCAAAAGAATATGATTTTAAATTAACAAAGAATATAGAAAATCAAGTGTGGTTCTCGCTCAACAAGCGATCGCAATTTCCGTACTCCGATTTTTCTGATAAGCGGATCAGCTTGTCTAGTCCCTCTTCCAGACTTGGGGGGGCATCCCGGAGTTGACGGTGCATCCGCAAAATAATTTCTTCAGGAACCTGACGCGATCGCCTTTTATTCCGTGCTAAACACAACCAAACTGGCGTATCCACCCAAATCCCTGTAATGTGGGTAAAACCCAAGTCATGGGCCAAAGCAATAACTTCACGGCGATGGCGGCGCTGGGCATTGGTGGCATCGAAAATAGCTGTATTTTCTGTAGAAATAGCTTGCTGAAATTGCCGTCCTACTTCCCGCCAAATTACCAGCCACGGGCCCTGAATGGCTGGGGAACCGAACAGCTGCCCCCGGATGATATCTGTAGAAATCAGCGGCATCTGGGGGCATTCTGTCAGTAATTGTTTTGCCAAAGTTGACTTACCGCTACCTGGAAGACCAATCAGTAAAATGAGTTTAGTCATTAGTCCTTTGTCCTTTGTCACTTGTAACTATTAACCAATGACTAATGACTAATAACTAATAACTAATGACTAAATGATCGTTCCATCGGGAATTACAGCATTTTTCAGCACTACGACAATACCACTGCGGATATAGAAACCTTGACCTTCCCGTTCAGCTTCTTGCACATTATCTTTGTTGATAATTTTGACATCATGACCGATGCGGGCATTTTTATCGATGATGGCACCGCGAATGTGCGTATCTGTACCGATACCTACGGGAATGTCATTGTCTACTAAGCTACATTGGCGTTCCACAGAAGCTTGGTAAAAATCTGCACCCATGAGCAAAGATTCTTCGATGACGCAGCCAGATTCAATCCGCGATCGCACTCCCAAAACTGAATGTTGAATGCGGCAATTTTTCAAAATGCAACCTTCGCCAATAATTGATTCTGTGATCTGGCAATCTAAAAGTTTAGTCGGAGGTAAGTAACGAGCACGGGTATAAATTGGTGCGTGTTCATCGTAAAAACTAAAGGGTGGCTGGGGCTGCTGAGTCAGCGCTAAGTTTGCATGATAAAATGCCTCGATTGTCCCAATATCTTCCCAGTAGTCATCAAATAAGTAGGCTTGAACGTTGTAATCTTTCGATGCATCAGGAATAATTTCTTTGCCGAAATCAGTCCTTTCTACAGCCTCTCTTAACAATTTGAACAGAACATCTTTTTTAAAGACGTAAATTCCCATTGAGGCGATGTAGGGCTGTTGTAGGGCTTGTTCTTTTGTTAATCCCAGTACACTTGTATCAACGCGCATTTGGGTTAAAGCTTCACCTTTGGGTTTTTCGCTAAAGTCAATGATCCTACCGGAGTCATCGATTTTCATCAAACCAAAATCTGAGGCGCGGCGCTCGTCTATGGGGATAACTGAGAGAGTAATATCAGCCCCCGTTTCTCTATGGCGCTGGATAAACTGGCGATAATCCATGCGGTAGAGGTGATCACCAGAGAGTATGAGATATTCGTCTACATCCCATTCTTCCATTAACCATAGGTACTGACGTACAGCATCCGCAGTTCCTTGGAACCAATTAGGATTTTCTGGTGTTTGCTGTGCTGCTAGCACTTCCACAAACCCCTCATTGAAGCCAGTAAAGTTGTAGGTACGGGCGATGTGACGATTCAGAGAAGCTGAGTTGAATTGTGTCAGAACGTAGATTTTGAATATTTCGGAATTTATGCAGTTACTGACAGGGATATCGATTAAGCGGTACTTCCCCGCCACTGGTACTGCTGGTTTAGCGCGTAGTTTAGTTAACGGGTAAAGCCGAGTACCCGCGCCACCGCCAAGGATGATTGATAATACTTTTTTCACAAAATTTCTCCCAGCTGCCTTTCAACTCTCATCTTCAGTTTAGGACTGTATGTGGCAGCTGGTAAGGGGGGATCAAATATTCTAAAGAGAGAATTTTAGAAAATACTACTAGTGATGGATAATGCTGCTAAAAAACAATTTATTAGAACATTTGTATTATTTGGTGTGAAAGTTGGGGAGCGATCGCTATAGCTGTTATCTCAACAGAAATCTCTCAAACTAACTCTACAAGCAGCAACCTTGAGTAAATGACACCAATTATATCAAACACCCAAAATGCCCATACCTATTCTCTTATTAACCAAACGTAATTGCTGCGATCGCTTCAAATACTTCACCCAAGGTTGCTCTGACAACTGGGAAATGGCATTTGGTGAGAGTGTTGCCGTGAAAATATCTTTACCACTGGTTACATCATTGACACCTAAACTTTTTAAAACAGCAGTTGCGGCAGAATCTAGAATTGGTTCAGTATGGATGAAAACCTCCAAACTAGTTTCTTTTGAATCTTGAATATCATTGAGTGCTGTAGCAAGAGCAGCATCTAGCTTCTGATAATTCATAAGTAATTCCTTGATAAAGAGGGTAGACAATTTTTGCCTACCCTAAACTATCAAATTTACAGGTTTTTATTGCCTACCCTTGTACAGAAATAATATTCACCTTTCTCGGTCTAATTACAGATTTAAGGCGTTAATCACTCCATAACCCCATTTGTCATCAAATGTGCCTGCGGGTTTTCCAGGAATAGCACTATTTTTACGTAGCAAGTCTTTCACAGCAACCGGATCAAGTTTCGGTTCTCGCTGCAACAGCAGTGCCACTAACCCACTAACAAAGGGTGTGGCCATACTTGTACCAGCCATTACCACAAACTTAGAATTAATCATCGATGAGCGGTCAAAACTAGCATCGGCGGAAAGCGTGGAAACAATCATTGCTCCTGGTGCTGCTACATCAGGCTTGTGCCCATCAGTGCGTAGAGGCCCTTCACTACTGAATTCCGAAATAGTATGCAATTCTAAGCCCATTTCTCGCACTTGGTTATCAATATCTGTGTACTTGGTTCTAGTAGTATAGGCGGCAACTGTAATTGCACTGCTGGCGGCTCCTGGTGAACCAATTTTTACCGCATCCTTCACACTTTTACCTGTGAAAAACACTGAGGAACTGTCATCTAGTGTCCACACATCTAAACGTGTGTCAGTTGAAGAAGTGTTGCGGACTCGTAGCTGCCAAACACCTCCCATTACTTGTGAGGAACCGAGACCACGGATTTGCACAAAGAAATTATGGTCGCTATTGGCTTGGTCTGGCCCTGGTGTCGCTAATTGCACCCGTGCATCTGGTAACTGGTAATCTTGTGCGGGATTGTCGTCAGTAATTATTTTTTGGAAAGGGGTGACAAAACCGTTAGGACTCCGCACAGATACTTCCAATTCGCTGTCTTTGGAATACCAAGCGTTTAACCAAACTATGCCTACTTGATTCAAAGGAACATTAAAGCGCATACCACGAGTGCGTCCGCTGGGTATCGTCGCTTGACCATGAATGTTATCGTTCCCTTCGTTACCAGCAGCACAGCAAACAATTCTTCCAGGGCCAGTTTCGGCGTCGATAACTTTGGATAAAGAATCGCTACCATCATGGGCATCAGCATGTCCACCCAAGCTGAGATTCACCACTGCTGGTCGTCCCAACTCTTTAGCAATTCGGAAAATGTAACGCACACCATCAGCAATGTGGGCATCCTGTAAATCTGATCTGATAACAACTAATTCCGCTTCTGGTGCTACACCGCCATAGCTAGCATCGTCACCGGCCGCAATTCCCGCAACGTGAGTACCATGACCACTAGTATCCTGAGAAACTGTTAGTTGCGCTCCCGTAAATTCAGCCCCATAGCCGCCCTCCGCCACTCCTGGCCCTGGTAGTGTTTGATCCCAAATGCGTAAAATTCGTCCAGCAAAGGCGGGATGTTTGGGATCAATGCCACTGTCTATAATGCCGATAATTACTCCTTTACCAGTCAATCCGTTTTGGTTCTTGAACTCCGGTAGTTTGACTGTTCCCATTGCAGTGTCCATCCTCAAATGAAGTTTGCGTGATGGCTTAATTCGCTGAATCACATCTTCTTCAGATAAGACATCTAAACTATCTAACGGTAAGAAAGCCGTCCGCACACTCCCAGAGTTCTGATTGACTTCAATATTATATTGTGAGAGATAACTCAAGTCTGCATCAGGATCGCAGTAGATAAAAACGACGCTCTTAGTTGGCTTTACCGGGCTTTTGTGGGCAATGATACCAAGCGATCGCTTGTGTGTAACTAAAGCTTTATCTCCTTCATGTTGATAGTCTTGAAATGCCAAAAGTAGTCCGGGAGAAAGTTTTTCGTGTCTCATTTTTACCTCAAATTAAATTTATTGGCTGAAAGCAAAGTAGTGATTATAAGTGGATAAGCCGCTCTGGGATTAACTCAGACTATGTATTTTTTCGCTTTGATTATTTGATGCGACTATAGTTATCTATCTTTTAAATAGATAACATCAAATAAGCTTAGGGGGCGGTAATTTATTCCTAAGACAATTGCTAATTCATAACTCATATTCTTGAATTATGTCTCCCTCATAGTGATTTTCTGTGGCTCATGAGACATCTTTGAGCAGCCGCATCTCAGAATTAAGCAAGACTGGTGTCATTGGGTAATTTTATAAAGCTATTAAACTAATCCAGTATCTGCCTAAATCATTACGGAAAAAGATCAGAAAATAAAATTAAGAATAATTAAGTAATAAATAAAAAAGATAAATTTAATCAATATTAAATACTCAAATAATTTGTAGCTAAAATAGTCAAGACCGATAACATTTGCGTATAAAGTAGCAGAAGACAGACTAAATCGCTAATGACTACTGGCAAATGACAGATTCTCTATCATAAGTAAGAGCCATAAAGAAGCTAATATTTGCAACGATCGCTTCTGAAGGCACAAAAAGTTATTCATGCAAATTCAAACACCAGACTGGGTAAAGCACGCTGTTTTCTACCAAATCTTTCCAGACCGCTTTGCCAGAAGTAAAAAGCCACGCAAACGGTTGTTGCACGAAGCGCGTTGGGAAGATTGGGACGCTATGCCAACACTCCAGGGTTATAAAGGCGGCGATTTATGGGGCATCATCGAGGGTTTAGACTACATCGAGGATTTGGGGATTAACGCGATTTATTTCACACCGATTTTTCAATCTGCCAGTAATCACCGCTATCATACCCACGATTATTACCAAGTTGACCCGATGTTAGGGGGCAACGAGGCCTTTAAGGAATTGCTAGATGCAGCCCATCAACGGAATATCAAAGTTGTTCTGGATGGGGTGTTTAACCATTCCAGCCGTGGTTTTTTCTTTTTCCACGACGTTTTAGAGAATGGCCCCCATTCGCCTTGGGTAAATTGGTTCAAAATAGAAGGCTGGCCGCTTTCACCATACAATGGGGAATTTCCTGCCAACTATGTAGGTTGGGGGGGAAATCGCGCCTTGCCAGAATTTAACCACGACAATCCAGAAGTACGAGAATACATTATGGAAATTGCCGAATATTGGCTCAAATTCGGCATTGACGGTTGGCGATTAGATGTACCATTTGAAATAAAAACTCCTGGCTTTTGGCAGGAATTCCGCGATCGCACTAAAGCCATCAATCCCGAAGCTTACATTGTGGGCGAAGTGTGGGGAGATTCCCGCGAGTGGCTGGATGGAACGCAATTTGACGGGGTGATGAATTATCTATTTGCTGGGCCAACAATTGCCTTTGCGGCTGGCGATCGCGTAGTCTTAGAACAAGTCCAAAGCCGTGACTATCAACCCTACCCACCCTTATTTGCTGCCGAGTACGCCACCAAAATTCAAGAAGTACTGCAACTTTACCCTTGGGAAATTCAGCTAACTCAACTCAATTTGCTAGCAAGTCACGATACCGCCAGATTGATGACCATTGCAGGCGGCGATATAGCCAGTGTAGAGTTGTCAACTCTACTGCTACTCACCTTTCCCGGTGCCCCCAGCATTTACTATGGTGATGAAGTTGGCTTATCTGGTGCTATAGATCCAGACTCACGTCGTGGCTTTCCCTTAGAAGCGAACTGGGATCAAGAAATTTTCAATACTCACCGTCAATTAATTGCCCTGCGCCAAACTTACCCAGCCTTACGCACAGGTGATTACAAAGTCCTCCATGCTCAAGGACAACTTTACATCTTTGCGCGAACCTTGGGGACAGAAGAATTGATAATTGCCGTCAACGCTGGCACAAGTTCGGCAACAGCGAATGCAGATGTCGACAGTTTGCGTACTCAACCCAACAAGTTGTTATATGGCACTGCTGAAGTTGAGTGGAATGGTGAAGGAGAAACTCACCAGTTGTCATTAACTCTTCCCTCACGCAGTGGCTGCATCCTGGGAGTGGGAAGATGAGGGAGATTCGGGGGACGAGGATAATAACCAATGCCCAATGCCCAAAGCCCCATCCCCCATGCATTACCTTCCTGCCACCATTGCAGGCATCAACACCGCATCAATAATATGGATCACGCCATTGTCTGTCAAAATATCTGTTTTGATGACATTGGCGTTATTCACCTTAATTTTGCCGTCGACAGACTCAATCGCTACAATTGACCCCTCAAGCGTCTCTGCCTCATTAATCTGTACCAAATCATCAGACCGAACATCCCCACTAGCGACATGATACGCTACAATTTTTTGGAGCTTGGGGATGTCTTGTAGTAGAGAATCTAAAGTTCCCTCTGGCAGATTGGCAAAGGCTTCGTCAGTTGGTGCAAATAGGGTGAAAGAACCAGGATTCTTTAGAGTTTCTATGAGATTTGCAGCTTTAGCAGCCTTCACCAGGGTATTGAAGTTTCCCGCATTAATAGCAGTTTCTACAAGGTCAGCCATAAGGGTGTGTGACTTTAGTCAGGTAATATTATAAGTAACTTATATTGACTAAAACACTCTCAACCTCTATCAAGAGAGAGGTTGCTAGCGATTAAATACACAGCGGTAGATTTATCAGTACTGCTACACTGGGGAATGACCCCAAGAACCACTGATTATGCTAAAGCGTTCTAAGTTCGAGACAACTCAGTCTCAGATTATGCACCGTGCTGAGGATCTGATTAGTGCAGCCTCAAATCGTTACCGCATTACGGTTCAGGTGGCAAATCGTGCTAAACGTCGCCGTTATGAAGACTTTGAAAGTAACGAAGATGCGATGATGAAGCCAGTCCTAAGGGCGATTATCGAAATGTCCGATGAATTGACTCAGCCAGAAATTATTGGCGAACTATAAGAAAAGGCTTTAGAGAAGGTAGGATGAGCAAAAATTTATCGTTCATTCAACCCCTACTCAAACCCTGGCAGACACTCACTGCCTTAATGGTAGTGGGTGTAATTATTTTGGGTTCAGAGGCGGGCAAATCAATACATACAAGTTTATTTAGTATCCAACCTGCATACGCTCAAAGAATCACTCCTAGCGACGTTTGGCAGCTTGTATATCAGCAGTTGCCAGATTTACCACGGGAAAATAAGTATATCAGCAAAGAAAATGGGAAAGTTGCCGAAAACAACACCCTAGTAAATCGCCTGATTAGATATCACATTTATACCAAAGGGCGGGCCCCAATTTATCGCTTCGATTGGAAGCTGACTTTAGCTGATTACCTGGGTGCGAATGAAATTATGTATGATACTCCCTATCCAGGGAATGATACACTACGGGAAAATCCGATAGAAGGCGATCGCAAAGCCATCACCCGTCTCACCCGCAGCCAGCGAGATGCCCTAGTGCAAGTCTTAGTCAATATATTTAACCCTACTACCCAAAATACCCAATCTCCTAACTCCAATAGCGCACCCAGCCCTAATACATCAACTACCCCACAGCCACCCCAACGAGGAGGGGCTGAACTACTCAAATGACCAAACCCACAGTCCAAAATCTTCCTTTGCGTTCCTCTGCGTTAAACCTCTGCGTCCCTCTGCGTTTAAAAAACTAAACTATGGAACGCGTTGTAAAAACCGGATTTGGCTGGCGTATTGGCTGGAACCCCGATGCACCTGAATTTAAAGGTTTAGTAGGTACAGATGATTGGGCAATTGAGTTAACCGAAGCCGAGTTGAATGATTTTTGCCGTCTACTGGCACAGCTAGCAGATACCATGAAGCAACTCGCAACTGAATTAATGGAGGAGGAAAAAATTGCTTGTGAAGCCGAAAGCGATTTATTATGGATGGAGGTAGAAGGCTATCCTAATGATTACAGTCTCCGCTTAATCTTGAATACAGGGAGATGTGTAGAGGGTAAATGGGATGCTTCTGCTGTTCCAGATTTGCTGCAAGCGACTGGGATGCTTAAGGTTTTTTAAATTTACCTCTTGATTATCCTAAAGTTTTGCTATATGATAGTAATTCTGACCGGGGCGTAGCGCAGCTTGGTAGCGCGCCACTTTGGGGTAGTGGAGGTCGTGGGTTCGAATCCCGCCGCTCCGATTGATGATAAGCCATGCCTGCTAGTCTTTTTAAAAGATTGGCAGGTTTTTCAATGATGTATGCAAGACGATACCAAATCCTGAGCACAAAATTATTCCAAAACTTCACTACAAATAATAATTGGAATTGGCACTCAGTTCATTAGCAACTGCATCAGTCAATTTTCGGCGAGAAACTTCTTTATTCACTCGTTCTTACTTAAATTGACTCCAAAACAATTTTTTAAGAGAGGTCAGAGTGTATTGGATACAAACAAGAAACGCTATAGGTAAGCTTGTAGCGGGAAGGGAGTAATAATAAAATTGCGTTCAGTCGGTGAATACCCTAAAAAATTTGGTATGTTACTCATGCTCAGACGCTTACGCAGCCGTAAAATTTCCTCAGTGGCTATGCTTGCGCTTGTTATATGCTTTACTCTGGTAAGTGTGCGTTCATTTGGGCAAACAATTATGACATCAGCACCCCAACTGCTCACCGACCCATTTTTGCAACTGCCAACTGCAACCTCAGTGCGAGTAGTTTGGTTTACTGAGTTTGCTGGTGTTAATCACACAGTAACCTACGGTGAAAATCTTAAACAAACTGCTAAGGCAAATACTACCAAACTTACTCGCACTCGTGAAGACCAGGAGTCAAGAGTTGCAAACCAAACCAAAGACGGACAAGTTTATCAAAAACCAGTTCAGCGTAACATTTGGCGACATGAGGCTGAAGTGACTGGGTTAACTCCTGGCTTGCGGATAAACTATCGTGTCACGAGTGTGCGAGAAGACAACGAAACTGTTAGCAGTGATGTTTTTACCCTCGCAGCTACTCCCAAACCAGATACACCACTAAGAATTTTACTTACCTCTGACCATCAATTAAAGCCGATGACGGCGGCAAATCTGCAAAAGGTGGTAGAAACAATTGGACGAGTCGATGGGGTATGGTTTGCTGGTGATTTGGTAAATGTTAGCGATCGCGCCTCAGAATGGTTTGATGATAATAGTGGTGGTGCGTTGTTTCCTGGTTTACAAGGTCGTGCTCAATATGACATGATGCACCACGGTGTTAAGACAACCTACACTGGTGGACAAATAATTCAACACGCACCCATGTTTACTTGCATTGGTAATCATGAGGTGATGGGGCGATTTGCCAGGATGGGAAGTTTAAATGATGAATTTGATGATACAATTCCCCGTGTTGTTGCTCAAAAAATCTACCGGGACAAGTCTTTAATAGATAATTCTTTTAATACTAATACCTACGAAGAGATTTTCTCTTTACCAAAAAGTAAAGAGGGTGGAAAAAGGTATTATGCAGTCAGTTTTGGTGATGTACGTTTGGTAGTACTGTACGCTACGAATATGTGGCGGACTCCTAACTTAAGTGGAAAGGGTAGGGGTAGATATCGAGAAGCCGAAAAGGATTTAAATAATCCTGAAAATTGGGGTTATGGACAGTTGATTTATGAGCCAATTGCTAAAGGCAGCAAGCAGTATAATTGGCTAGAGGCAGAACTCAACAGCCCTGAGTTTAAACAAGCAAAATACAAAGTTGTGATGTTCCATCATCCACCCCACACTCTGGGCGATAATATAGTTCCTGCTTATACAGAACCAGTTCAAGTAATTGAACGGGATGATAATAATATCAAAGCAGTGCGTTATGAGTACCCGAAAGACGCAGATTATATTATGCGCGATGTTGTCCCTTTACTAGAAGCATCTGATGTGCAATTGGTATTCTATGGGCATTCTCATTTGTGGAACCGCTTTGTTAGTTCCAGTGGAATGCACTTTCTGGAAACATCTAATGTGGGCAATACTTACGGTGCTGCTTGGGGTGACAGAAAGCGAGAAGTGCCAATTGGATATAAAGAGGATTATGTTAAGCTTGGTGATCCTAATGGGTTAGAACCGATAGTGCCAACAATTGCCCCTTTGCTGGGCGATGATGGGAAGCCGATGCCTTATATTGCGAGTAATGATATTACCGTTTTTAGTATCTTTGATACGGGGACGGGTACGATAAGTAGTTATCGTTTTGATACCCGCAAGCCTGATTCAGAAGTATTGAAGTTTGATGAATTTAAGTTGAATTCATAACCAAGTCAGATAAGTACCGAAAGGGTCTCAGAGAGCATAGGCTAGGAATAGCCAGGAGACTTTTGGGAAATGAGAAACTTTCCAATTATTTAGTTTGGTTTTTTGGTTTTAATCTGTCTGTAGATAGATGCAATGTTGTGGGCATCATCAATGCCACGATGGTGTGTGCCTTTTAATTCTATCCCCAACTCATCAAGAGCCTGTGCCATGCCAAATTTTTTAGACACGCCAAGATATTCTGAAAATTCTTCTTTGATATTTATGTGTTTTGAAGTAAAAGGATAAGGGAAATTATGAAACGCGCAATCTTGAATAAATTGCTTTTTGTCGTAATTGCCCCAAGAACAAAAAATATAATTGGGAAATAAATCAATCCATTCTTTGAAGCGAGAAATTACCTCTAGAAATTTTGGTGCTTTGTCAACATCTTGTTGCCGAATACTAGTTAATTCGGTGCAAAAGCCTGTCAGTTGCGGATGTCTCACAGGTTGAATGAATTGCTGAAATTCTGAATCAATTTCCCACGTTGTTCGATTTAGCATCACCGCACCAATTTCGATGATTTCCATTTCATGACGGGGAATAGTCTTATTGTCACAGCACGTAGCCTCCAGATCGACTATCAAATAATAATGGGCTATTTTAGTTTCCATATTAAATATTAATGATAAATTCTATCTACATTTAGAGAGATATGAATTTAGATTGATGAAAAAGGTTTAACCCAACGGAGTTGAATCGCAATATCAAGAGCGATCGCAGCAAACGTAAACCATAACAAACTTTCTCCCGCCAACACCAAAAAGGGCCAAATTGTGCTACTGGAATTCAACCCAAGTTCTATCTGAGTTAATCCCCGCACTAAGCCAAAGGCCAGCACACCACCAGCTTTGAGTTGGGGATTTTTATCTGAGCGGATGATATAGCGGTAGGTGACACCAAATAGTAAACCAGTAAAAGTTGCAACTGCACCACTCACCCACAAGTGCCAGTCAACCTCACTTTGCAGACATGCGAGTGTCTGAAAATACTTTGTTAGTACTAAAGTATTCAACAGACTAGCGATCGCAAAACTGAAACACACAGACAAACCCCCAATTACTCCAGCTTTCAGGGATTCTATTCGTTCTGCCATTAATTGAGGATCTAAAGTTGGGTTCACTCTATATAGAAATTAGGGATTAGATATTGGGGAAATTTGTCCTTACTCTTAAGTATGATAAATGTTAGAGCAGTTGTGTAATTAATTAAATACTACTCTCATGTGGGAATTTTGATAATAAACTCAGTTCCCATACCTGATTGAGAATTGACTTCTAATACACCTTCGTGTTTCTCTACAACTATTTGATATGCAATAGACAAGCCAAGTCCAGTACCTTTCCCAACATTTTTTGTGGTAAATAACGGCTCAAACAAGCGTTTTTTAAGCCGTTCAGGAATACCAATCCCATTGTCAGCAATCCGAATTACAACCAATTGTTCAGAATCTATTTCTGTTGCAATTTGAATCTGAGGAATTATATTACTCATTTTGCCTTGGATTATAGCTTCATCAAGGGCATCAATCGCATTTGCTATAATGTTCATAAATACTTGATTCATCTGTCCTAAATAGCAGTTTACCTCTGGTAATACTCCATAATTTTTAATAACTTTAATTCCGGGACGATCGCCATTAGCCTTGAGGCGGTGTTGCAAAATCATTAGTGTACTATCTAGTCCTTGATGCAAATCAGCAGGTATTTTTGTATCACTATCCGAGCGAGAGAAGTTGCGGAGTGAATTAGAAAGGTCTTGAATTCGTTCACTTCCTAGCTGGAGTGAGTTCAAAATTTTTCCCATATCTTCGAGAACGAAGTTCAAATCCAATTCGTCAATAGCAGCAGTAATTTTGGCTGTTGGGTTTGGATACTCTTGTTTATACAGTAGGAGCAATTTGGATACTCCTGCAATGTATTCTTCCAAGGGTGGAATATTACTGGAAATAAAGTTGATGGGGTTGTTGATTTCATGGCCAATACCAGCGATTAACTCTCCGAGTGTTGATAGTTTCTCTTGCTGCACCATTTGGACTTGCGCTTGTTGCAAAGCCTTGGTGCGATCGCTAACTTGTTGTTCCAAAGATTCAGTCAATTGTTTGAGTTGTAAATGCACGCGCACTCTAGCAATGACTTCCTCTTGTGCAAACGGCTTAGGGATATAGTCTACTGCACCTAGGGAAAATCCCTTCGTTTTGCTTTCCGTATCCGCTAAAGCAGTGGTGAAAATAATCGGAATGTTTTGGGTAACAGGATTGGCTTTGAGGCGGCGACAAGTTTCAAATCCGTCAATACCGGGCATTTGTACATCCAGCAAAATTAACTCTGGTTGATTGCGTTCGGCTTGAGCGATCGCAGTTTCTCCATCGACTGCAACACGAAAACAAAAACCCTCACTATTAAGTGCTGCACACAGGACAGATAAATTTGTTGGATTATCATCCACAATCAAAATAAATCCGTTATTTTGAGTTTTGCTCATGATGAATTTAAAATTTAAATTTAACTCAAATTAATTGATGTATTGTTGAATAAAATTTTCCAAACGTTTGAGTTGGAAATTACTAGCAAGCTGGACGATTTGCTGGACAAAAACAGTTAACTGTTCATCAGATGTAGAAAGTTCCTCACCCAGTTCCAAAATTTTTTGAATATCGCCGTCTTTTGTCAGATCGAGTAACTGTTGTAAAATCTCTTTGGCAGGATAAATTATCTCATCTGGTTGCTCCAAACCACCTATATAAGTTTTTTTTATTGCGTCTATCTTACCGTCGAAAATCCATTCCAATTGCAAAAATTGCCGTAGCATTTCCAGCAGTGTTTCAGCTTCTACAGGCTTTGGTAGAAATGCATCTGCACCTACATCAATACTCTTGTGTTGATCGATTGCAAATACGCTGGCTGACGAAGCGATGACAGCAATCTCTTTAAATGGCCCAGACTGACGCAAACGTTCGATCAACTCAAATCCATTCAATATAGGCATCACTAGGTCAGTGATAATCATGTCTGGTTTGTAGAGTAGAGCCTGTTCCCATGCTTCCTGACCATGACTAGCTTCTACAACAGTAAACCCAACTGGCTCTAGTAAATTTACAATTACTGATCGGTTTTCCCATTTGTCATCTGCAATCAAAATGGTGCGCCTTTGTCCTTGATAAGCAATAATTGTTCCCTGTTCAACCACTCTGGAAACTTTTGCCCAGTCTTTAGATTCTGGCAATTTTGCCTCAAACCAAAAAGTGCTACCTTTGCCAAATTCACTTTGCACCTGAATTTGACCACCCATCAACAAAACAATTTTTTGGCTGATTGCTAATCCCAAACCTGTACCTTCAGATTGTCGTTTCTGATTGCCCACTTGCTCAAAGGGTTGGAAGATTTTCTCGGCTTGTTCAGAGATTATACCTGTGCCAGTATCTATTACCTGAAAGCGAATTTTGTAGTTAGTTTTTCCATTGGTATTTGATTCTTGACCAATGACCTGAACTTTAAAGGTAACACTGCCTTGATTAGTAAATTTAATCGCATTACTAAGCAAGTTAATCAGTACTTGCCGCAAGCGTTTTTCATCAGCATGAATGCCCGTTGGTAAATCAGGATCAAGTTCAACGTGAAATGCGATGACCTTTTGTTCTGCCCGGATGCGGCAAATTTCAGTTACGCTATCAATAAAGGCAGGCAAGTAGAAATCAACAGGATACAATACTAGTTTCCGGGCTTCTATCTTGGAGAGATCCAGAACATCATTAATTAGCGTTAAAAGATGAGAACCACATTGATAAATGATGCTGACTCCTTTGCGTCCTTTATCGCTCAAAGATTCTGTGCGTTGGAGAATTTGTGTATAACCCAAAATACCGTTCAGAGGTGTGCGTAATTCATGACTCATATTGGCGAGAAATTCACTCTTGGCTTGGCTGGAGTTTTGAGTGATTTCCTGTGCAAGGCGTAGTTCTTTTTCAATGCGCTTACGCTCTACAATTTCAGTTGTAAGTGCTTGATTGATAACTTCTAACTGGGCAGGGCTAGGTAGTGTTAGAGCTTGAGGCATGAGATAAAATAACGCAAATGCCGTGTATATTGAAATAATGGCAGTTAAAGCTTTTAAACCACCTGCAACCCAATAGTCTGGATGCCAAAGCGTCCAAATATCCATCAAGTGTCCAGTACCGCAGGCAATGATAAAAGCACCAAATAACAAAAATACTCCATTGAAAGGAACGTCTTTGCGCTTGGAAATAAAGTAAATCAGTAGGAACGGAATAGAATAATAAGCAAAAGCGATCGTGGCATCAGAAATAATGTGGAGCCAAACTAATCCAGTTTGCCAGAGATAACAATGTCCGTGGGGAATAAAACCATCAGAGTGGAAAGGATAGTTGAGAAATGTCAGCATGATACTAGGGGTTTCTGGATTGGAAAGATATACCCGTAACCCTAGTATTCCCAAACTATTAACTGGGAAAGCGCGATCGCTAATTTTTTATATTGGTTTTCATGATTGCGTCAAGTACTAGCGTACCAAGAAAATATTGTGTCTTCTTTGCGTAGGCGTAGCCCGTCGTAGACATCGCACGCCAAAGTTACAATGTCATTTATAAAAAAATCTCAGCCTGCCCAATCCCTGTATGATAAATATTAGAAACCTTTTGTAATTATTTGAAAAGCGGGACTATGGAGATTTTGACACTAGGTTGGGTATCACTGTTAGTTGTGTTCACTTGGTCAATTGCAATGGTAGTTTGGGGACGTAACGGACTGTAGAGGCATCGTGGAAAGTCCATTTTTGAGTATTTTAGCTTTAGTTGCCGTAGTGCTGCTCGTAGTAGTCACTGGTGGTATTGGTTATTTAACCCTGGCAGATTGGCGCGATCGCCGTCGCCGAGATGAAGAAAAACGCACCAGCCGCAGCGCCACTCCCAAGCGGCGATAATTTTCTCGTGGTTGAAAAATCTTCTTGTAGGGACGCGATATTATCGTGTCCCTACACTGTTTTTTGGCATTCTAAGGAAATAATTGTTACCTTTGCGATCGCTAGGGGAATCATGAGATAGAAGACTTTCAATATTTAAAGTCCCACTGGGAATGGAAAACTCCTCTACTACTCAACCCATACCACCCAATTCAGAACAGCAAGAATCTCATTCAGATGTGACATCCTCCTTGCGTCAGAATGAGCAACAAAAAGCCTTGTCTGGAGTTATCGCCCGCATTCGCGAGTCTCTAGATATAGACGTGATCTTCAAAATTACAGTCACTGAAGTCCGCCAACTTCTGAAAACTGATCGGGTTGGCGTGTTTCGTTTTTATCCTGATTTGGCATGGGAAGGGGAATTTATCTATGAAGATGTGGCAACAGAGTGGGATTCGGCACTAGCAGCTAAACTGCGCGACCACTGCTTTAGTGAGGAATTTGCAGGACTATATCAGCAAGGTCGGATTAGAGCAATAACTGATATTTATCAAGTTAATACCAGTGATTGCTACGTCCAGATTCTAGAAAGATTTCAGGTACGTGCCAATATAACTGCCCCCTTGATGAAAGGTAAAGATTTATGGGGATTGCTGTGTATTCATCAGTGTAGTAGTCCTCGGCAATGGGAAGCATCAGAAATTGAGTTTGTGCAATTAATCGCCGAACATCTAGGAGTTGCTTTACAGCAAGCAGATTACCTGGAACAAGTAAAACTACAATCAGCAGAACTAGCACAAGCAAAAGCCAGAGAAAAAGCAGCCCAATGGCAAAGAACTATAGCCATAACCATTGAGAAAATTCGCCAATTCCTAGACTTGGAAAGCATTTTCCGCACAAGCACCGCAGAACTTAGACAGCTGCTAAATGCTGACCGCGTGGCTATCTATCGCTTCAATCCAGATTGGAGTGGTGAATTTGTGTTTGAATCAGTGGCAGAGGGTTGGATTTCTCTCATAGATGAACAATTCCAGCGCCCGGAATTGAGTGAAAACGTCAGTGAATGTAGTGCCAAAGATTTGGCTAAACCTCCCGTTGCTGATACCTACTTACAAGATACTGAAGGTAGTAGCTTTAGCAGCTGTGAAGTGTACCGTGTTTGTAATGATATTTACAATTCAGGCTTTAGCGACTGCTACATTAAAATCTTAGAAATTTATCAAGCAAGAGCTTATGTGATCATTGCCATTTATCACGGTCAGAAACTCTGGGGCTTGCTAGCAGTGTACCAAAATGCTGGAACCCGTGATTGGCAAAAAGATGAGGTTTACTTGCTTACCCAAGTAGGTACACAACTAGGCGTGGCTTTGCAGCAAGCGGAATTTATCCAACAAATGCAAATCCAAGCAGCAGAGATCAGTAAGGCTGCTGAAAGGCAAAGAGCGTTGGCGAACACCGTAGAAAAAATTCGTCAGTCTCTGGAAATTGAAGCCATCTTTAAAACCACAACTCAAGAAGTCCGTCGGCTATTAGAAGTGGAACGAGTCGCAATTTACCGCTTCTATCCTGATTGGAGTGGCGAATTTGTCGCTGATTCTATTGTTGATGGCTGGACACCAATCGTTAAGCCGCAGCCTGTGACAGAAGGCGTTCTTGTGCAAGGAAAGCAAGCGGGTAAGTATGCACGCAATGAAGTTTTTGTCCCAATTTCTCAGGGCGAGAAGTTGTGGGGATTGTTAGTAGCTTATCAAAACTCCCAGCCCCGTTATTGGCAAGATGAGGAAATCAACTTGCTAGCACAAGTTGGCGTTCAATTGGGGGTAGCATTGCAGCAAGCTGAAACTTTGAAACAGATGCAAGTGCAAGCCCAAAAACTGGCTAAAGCCGCCGAACGAGAACGGAAAGCGGCCGAAAGAGAGAAGGCCTTAGCCGCAACAGTAGAGAAAATTCGTCAGTCTCTTGATATTGACACCATCTTTGCCACCAGTACAGAAGAAGTGCGGCGGTTATTGGAAGTTGAGAGAGTGACAATCTATCGATTCCGGGCTGATTGGAGTGGCGAATTTGTTGCTGAGTCTTTAGCCCAAGGTTGGACACCTATAAGGGAAATTGTACCTGCGATGTCTACGACGGGCTACGCCTACGCAGATGATTACTTGCAAGAAACCCAAGGCAGAAACTTTGCCAATGGTAAAAGTATTGTCATTAAAGATATTTACAGCGCTAATTATTCTATCTGTCATATTGCCTTGCTCGAGTTAATGGAGGCTAGGGCATATATAATTGTGCCGATTTTTCAGGGTGAGACACTTTGGGGATTATTAGCAGCTTATCAAAATATAAAACCCCGTGATTGGCAAGAAGATGAGGTAGATTTGTTGATGCAGATTGGTACTCAGTTAGGGGTAGGACTTCAGCAAGCGGAATTACTTGAACAAACTCAACGTCAAACAGAAGAAATCACCAAGACTCTTAAAGAATTACAGAACACTCAGAGCCAGTTAATTCAAAGTGAAAAAATGGCAGGCTTAGGGCAGTTGGTTGCTGGTGTAGCACATGAAATTAATAACCCGATTAGTTTCATTTACGGCAACATCACCTATGTTACGGAACATGCCGAAAATTTATTTAAATTACTGCGCCTTTATCAGAAACAGTATCCTAAGGTAACAGGAGAAATTCAAAAACAAGTAGCAGCATTGGATTTAGATTTCATTAGTGATGACTTGCCCAAAATCCTTACTTCAATGAAAATGGGGGCAGATCGGATCTCTCAATTAGTTTTGTCGTTGCGAAGTTTTTCTCGACTTGATGAAACAGGAATGAAGCCCGTTGATCTCCATGAAGGCATCGACAGTACTTTGTTGATTTTACAACATCGACTGCAACCACAGACTGATTCTTTTGCGATTGAGGTAGTTAAACAATATGGTGAATTGCCTCCAGTAGTCTGCTATGCAGCCCAGATGAATCAGGTGTTTATGAATATTCTCAACAATGCGATCGACGCACTGGAAAACTCAGAGAAAGCTGGAAAAATAATTGACAACCCTAAAATTTTTATTCGTACAAAAGTCATCGAAGGGAATACTATTCTGATTTGCATTGCTGACAATGGTTGTGGGATTCCAGAGATCATGCGATCGCGCATTTTTGAACCTTTCTTTACCACCAAACAACCTGGACAAGGTACTGGCTTGGGGTTATCTATCAGCTACCAAATTATTGTGGAAAAACACGGTGGTAATATCAAGTGTATTTCTGAAGCGGGTAATGGCTGTGAGTTCTGGATAGAAATCCCAATGAAACGGACAGTTAGCTAAGAAAAAGCAATGCCTTCTCTACGAGAGGCTTGTCTACGACACGCTGCGCGAACGCCAACGGCGGGCTTCTCTACGAGACGCTACGCGAACGCCTACGCTATTTTTAACGAACCACAGAGACGCAGAGAACACAGAGTACGATGCTTACGCCGGGCTTTGCCTACGCATTTCAATAAAAAGCTAGCGATCGCTTTTTTATCCCACGCAATAGGCACACTCGATTAGGAAACGATTCTTGATCAGTTCAATACCATGTAAGCGTCGGGACGTTCTCAGTAAACTAAAATAGCTATTCACGCTAAAATATAATATAACTACCAGTGCTCAAACTGATTAATATCTACTCCTGTTTTTAAATTATCTACTTGCAAGGTATTTATGAACAATAATCAACCGCTCACAGCACAATCATCAACTACACCACGCACTGAACTATTAGTAGAAATTCAACAAACTCCAGAAGAATATCTACCAGAATTACTACAAATTGTCCGTCTATTTCGTCAAAGCGTGACGATGAAACAGACATCATTAAATAACTGGGAAAATGCTCTTAATGAAATTAATCAGAGTGATGCTGTCAAACAAGAAGAAAGGAAAACAATCATCAAAAAAATATTTGAGTCATGGAATGAGTTAGATGAACAAGAAGAACAACAACAAACTTTAGAAATTATTGAATCTATGAAAGGTATTTCTATTTAAAATAGGATGAGTAAGGTTATTATCTTAGATTCTGCACCTGTGGGATTAATTACTAATCCAAAAGCAACGCCTCTAGCTGTGCAATGTCAAGAATGGTTTTATACGCTATTTGAGAGAGGATATGAAGTAATTTTACCAGAAATTATAGATTATGAAATTAGACGGGAATTAATAAGGGCAAATAAATTATCAGGAATTAGAAAACTTAATCAACTAAAGTCAGAAATTATCTATCTTCCTATTACAACAGAAGTAATGTTGAAAGCAGCAGAGTTATGGGCCCAAGTAAGAAATCAAGGAAAATCTACAGCAGATAATAAAGCTTTAGATGGTGATGTAATTTTGGCATCTCAATCTATTTTAGTTGCTAATTATGGGCATGAGGTTATTATTGCCACAAGCAATAAAAAACATCTATCTATTTTTATTGATGCTAGAGAATGGCAAGAAATTTAGAAAATGAACCGAGCGATTGCACGCTGAAGATTTTACAAGCGATGCCTTCTCTACGAGACGCTACGCGAATGCCTACGCACTGTGGAGTTTTGGCGATCACCTTTTTTAAACGAGCCACAAACTACGCAAATAATGGCTTTTCCGCTATTTTAGTAGTAATTGATCTACCAATATTATGGAAATATTCATTTGTTACACCTATAGCTACAGGATGTTTAGCTATAACAAACACAGTCTGACTATTTCTACAAATTAAGAAACCTTCTGAAGTTGGTGAGAACTCAACATCAGTTATTTTTTCAGTTATTGTTCTCCAAGAATATTCATATCCTATACCATAGAAAACAACAGCTTTAGGTTGATGTTATTTTATTCTTTGACTAATATGATTTATTCGCTTTTCAAGACAATAATTTTCATAAGTATCTCTATTAGATAAAAAAGTAAGCTTAGAATATTCACCATATATCCAATGTTTAAGAGATGGTGAAGGTAAAGGTAATAATTCTAACAAACAAGTCTCTTTATCTTTTCTACCTAGTTCCTCTATTTGATATTTACGGATATCTTCTAGGTCAATATTATCTTTTCCTTTAGCACTCAATATAATACGAATTAATGTCCTCCAGACTGGCACATCCAATTTTGCACCTGGTTTAAAACTCGCCCCATATCCGATAGCTTCATGATATTCTGCAATATCTTCTATTTCCTTCTGTTCTCTCTCTGACCATTTTTCTATTCTTTTATTAATTTCGTTAAAATCTCCTCCTGCTTCTTCTATACCAATAAACCAATAATTTCCTTTATAATTACCATATCCATAAAATGTATCGACTCTTTTTTTTATAAGCTTATCATTAAAAAAAACTTGACTTAACATAACTCTATTATTTTACTTGAAAAATTAAAATTTGTTAGTCAAAAGTAATTGAGTATACATGGAATGTCAAGTAAAATAACCAAACTGAAAATTTTCCTAAATTATCAACTTTATAATAAATAGACTTTCTATTCTTTGTACCTTTGCATGAGGCAACTTTCCCACAAAAAAACTTGCCTCAGAAGCATCACACTCCCAAAGCAAGCAAACTCTCTACATTCTTTCTTTACTTCACGCCCTTCTCTACGAGACGCTGCGCGAACGCGGTTCGTTTCTCTTAAAGTTGCTTCACTTCCGAAACCAACTTCGCCACCATATCCTTCGCACTACCAAAAAGCATCGTAGTTTTATCCTTGTAGAACAACTCATTATCTACACCGGCAAAACCCGTACTCATCCCGCGCTTAATTACAATCGTCTGCTTCGCCCGATCTACTTCCAAAATTGGCATACCATAAATCGGGCTATTTGTATCACTCCGCGCCGCTGGATTGACCACATCATTTGCCCCAATTACTAAAGCCACATCAGCTTGATCAAACTGGGGATTAATATCATCCATGTCGTACAACTGCGTATAAGGCACATTTGCCTCTGCCAGCAACACATTCATGTGCCCCGGCATTCTCCCAGCAACGGGGTGAATGGCATACTTGACATCAACGCCCATTTTTTCTAACTGATCTGACAATTCCCGGACGCTATGTTGCGCTTGGGCAACTGCCATACCATAACCGGGCACGATTACCACAGAACGCGCATAACCCAACATCATCGCCCCTTCTTCAGGATCGATACTGCGGACGCTTTGATCGGTTGCGCCACCACTTGCAGCACCACCACCAGAACTAGAACCTGTACCAAAAGCGCTGAACAGCACACTAAATAAGGAGCGGTTCATCGCCTTACACATAATCTCGGTGAGGATTAAGCCAGATGCTCCCACCAAAGCACCAGCGATGATTAACATGTTGTTCATCACCACGAACCCAGCCGCCGCCGCCGCCACACCTGACAACGAGTTCAACAGCGAGATTACCACTGGCATATCGCCGCCACCAATGGGGATGACGAACATCACGCCCAACACTAAAGAAACACCAACCACTCCCAAGAATATAGGTAAGCTATCTGGTGTGATGATTAAGTAGGCACTACCTACTATATAAGCACCCAGAAGCAAGAGGTTAAATGGTTGCTGAAACGGAAATGTAATCGGAGAACCGCTAATTAAACCTTGCAATTTGGCAAAGGCGAGAAAACTACCTGTGAAGGTAACACCACCGATTAACACGTCCAACAGCATGGAAATATTGACATCTAGCGGTATCGCCTGAGAACTATCCAATAACCGCCAAAATTCGGCAACAGCTACTAATGCGGAAGCCGCACCGCCCAAACCGTTGAGTAAACCCACCATTTGGGGCATTTCGGTCATTTGGACTTTGTAGGCAACGATCGCACCAATTCCCGATCCAATCGCCAAGCCCAACAATATCATCTCGTAATTCAACACATGCTGATCCAGCATTGTTGCTGCGATCGCTAGCAGCATCCCCACAGCCGCTACAATATTCCCGTTCCTCGCTGTAGCAGGTGATCCCAGCTTTTTTAAGCCCAGAATGAATAACGATGCAGCGACTAAATACGTCAGCTGAATGCCAGTTGGTAAAAAGTCGCTCACGCCTTAATCTCCTTCTTCTTGAACATTTGCAACATTCTGTCTGTCACTAAAAAACCACCCACAACGTTGATTGTCGCCAGTATTACAGCAATCAAACCGAGAATTACTGAGACACTTGTGTCTTTTGCACCAGCAGCAACTATTGCTCCAAGTACCGCAATCCCAGAAATCGCGTTTGAGCCTGACATTAAGGGCGTGTGTAGAGTCGGTGGTATTTTGTTGATGACTTCAAAGCCGATAAAAGATGCCAAAACAAATACAAACAAAGCAGCAAGTAATGCCTCTGTCATGAAATCAAAACTCCTTATGGTAATTTGGCTACTAACCTGCTCCAACACCGCTCAAAGCTTGTAACGCATCCCGCACTCGTTGATTGCGAATTTCACCAGCGTGGGTAACGCAAGCCGCGTCAACGATGTCGTCGCTAAAGTCCACCTGCAAAGCTTTGTCTTTAATTAGCAATTGCATCAACGATGTGACGTTCTTGGCATACAATTGGCTGGCGTGAATTGGCATCGATGATGGGAGGTTGATGGGGCCGATAATTGTTACGCCGTTCCACACAATATCTTTGCCGGGTTCGGTACAGGCGCAGTTACCACCCTGTTCAGCAGCCAAATCTACAATTACTGAACCTGGTTTCATTTGTGCCACCATTTCTTCTGTAACTAGGCGTGGTGCTTGTCTCCCAGGAACTTGGGCGGTGGTAATCACTACATCAGAATTTTTAATGTGTTCGGCGACAACTTCTTGGGTACGTTGTTTGCTAGCCTCAGAAATTTCCTTGGCGTAACCGCCAGCAGCGACGGTTTCTTCGTCTAATTTGACTTCAACGAATTTTGCCCCTAAGCTTTGCACTTCTTCTTTGACGGCGGGACGGATATCAAAGGCTTCTACCACTGCTCCCAAGCGTCTAGCGGTAGCGATCGCTTGCAATCCGGCTACACCAGCGCCCATAATAAATACTTTCGCTGGAGCGATCGTTCCTGCAGCTGTTGTCAGCATCGGGAAATATTTAGGTAATGCAGCTGCGGCAATCAATACTGCTTTGTAACCTGCTAATGAAGCTTGCGAGGACAAAGCATCCATACTTTGCGCCCTGGTAGTACGGGGAATCATCTCCATACTCAAGGCTGTGACTTTCCGATTTGCTAGTTGCTGTGCTACAACAGGATTTCCCAAAGGATTGAGGAAACTGACTAATACAGCCCCTTCCTTTAAAAAATCAATTTCTGAGCGTCCATCTTCTCGTTCTTGTGGTGGGCTAACTTTCAGTAAAATATCTGTTTCGCCCCATAATTTGGCAGTATCGCTAATTATTGTTGCTCCTGCTGCTTCATAGTCAGGATCACTGAAAAAAGATCGCTCTCCTGCACCTGCTTCTACCCACACTTCCAAGCCTTGTTTTACCAATCGGGCAACGGTGTCAGGAATTAATGCCACACGACGTTCACAAACTTCAATTTCTTTAGCAACTGCTATTCTCATGAAATCTCCTGAAGATAAATACCTAATCTCTGCCAAGTAAGCGATTGTCTAGATGAGCGATATCCCGCACTCATAATACTTAGGCGGCAAAATCAGCCATGACTTTTACTTGTAGATTGAACCTTGAAACTTTCCTCTCCCACTCTTAGCTATCCAGGCAAAGCCTGACTTTGCCGCTCGCAGATGTCATATTTTCAGATAGTTGCAAACAGGGTTACGTATTGCACATCCTAAATTGATTCCCAAATTTTGCATCTTTATCTTCAGCTTGTTTTCGGGATTGAGAAATTTTGGTATTCCTTTCTTATAGAGTAATATTGACCAAATTTTGAAAGCTTTATAATTTCCCAATCAAATTTTAATGATTACTGACTTTAGATTCCAACTTATTTTAATCAATTTAGCCCAAGTTAACAGGCGATCGCTGATGCCACGCCTCAATTTTTATAACAAAATTCTCAAATTTAGATACACTTATACATATTTAGAAACACAATCCAATCCCAACTGTGTTTCTATTTAGTTCCAAATTTGACCAATCTAGTCATCAAATCAGCACCCTGTAAGGGTCATGAAGTAAATTGATTGCGTGTTGAATTTATACTAAGTAATTTTGCTGTCGCCCAAACATCAGGGAAGATGGCACTTTTTGTTGTTACTGGACGTCAATTGTCAGGAAGTGAGTAGTAAACTTTAGTAACGAATACTAACACACGGTTATTTAGATAACAGATTTATATTTTGGTAGAGGAAGCCCAATTATGCGACGTTTACTTTCCGCTTTAGCCGTGACTAGCTGTTTAGTGACTGTATTTCCAGCCCTGACTTGGGCACAAAGTTTACCTGGATTTACGCTATTTAGCGGCATTAAAAGCGAAAATCAACTACCCTTCCGGTTAGATTTTGGTGGACAAGCTAATGGTTGGGATAGATACATATTGAGGATTCCAGCCCAAAGAATGAAATTGGCAGTTGGTCAATTTGCCATTACTTACCCTGATTATTACAAAGGAACTTTTGACCAGAAAAACATTGAAGTCCGAGTCAAAGGCAAAGCTGTTCCGCTTTCTGAGGTGAAGTGGGACAAAGAAGGTAAGCTGATTAATATTTTCCCCCAAGAGCCGGTGCCAGCAGGTAGCGCAGTTGAGGTAGTCTTATCTAACGTGAAAAACCCAGCCTTCGGCGGAATTTACTATTTTAACTGTCAAGTACTCTCCCCTGGTGATGTGCCACTATTGCGCTACATGGGAACATGGATCTTGAGCATCAATTAAAAGTGGAGAAATGGGGATAGAGGGTGATGGGGGTGTAACCAATTTCCAATACCCAATTCCCGATTTCCAATTCACTAGTAAAGTGATACAATTGCAGATTGTGAGTTTTTATAAAAATCACCTAAGAGGAGAAGAGTATGAAAAGAACACTAGGCGGCACCAGCCGTAAGAGAAAAAGAACCTCTGGTTTTCGTGCCAGAATGCGGACACCAGACGGCAGAAACGTGATTAGTGCCAGGAGAAGAAAGGGTCGTCACCGTCTAAGCGTTTAGGGCGTATGTAAGCTAAAAGAGCATCTGTGGCTTTGCCTAAAGCAAATCGGCTAAAATCCCGCAAGGATTTCCAGGCAGTTTTCCGAGAAGGGATTCGGCGTCATGGCTCTTATTTAACATTGAGAGCTTTAAAGCCGTTATGTTCAACAAAACCTTCTTTGGACACTGCCACCCAGACTACACAAGCAAGTGACTCAGCACATCTTGCCAGCACGCGGATTGGTATTTCCATAAGCACAAAAGTAAGCAAAAGGGCAGTGGTTCGCAACCGAATCAAACGGCAAATTACTTCTGCTTTACATAACTTGCTGCCCAAATTATCACCAGGATGGCGGCTAGTGTTCATTGTCAAACCCACAGCAGCAGAATCTAAGTGCGTAAGCCCACAATTTCTGCAAGAATTAGAGCAGTTGTTGGCACAAGCTGAGGTGTTCGATGGGAATTCGTGAAGATGTTTATTATGAAGGTGGCCCCCACATTGGGGATTTAATTGTCAACCTGTTGATTGGGCTAACCATTGTCGGGATACCATTAACAGTTGGGGCAATTGTCAGAGCATTGTGGCTGCGTTTCCGCATCACCGATCGCCGGATTACCGTGACAGGAGGTTGGCAGGGACGCGATCGCACTGACATAATTTACTCAGAAATTGTCAAAGTTGTCACAGTCCCCCGTGGCATTGGCTTATGGGGAGATATGGTGTTAACCCTAAGAAACGGCAGTCGTCTTGAATTGCGGGCAATTCCTAAGTTTCGGGAAGTTTATGACTACATCAACGAAAGAATTGCTGCGAAAAATCCTGAATATAGCGCAGCTGCTAACAAGTGATGAGAGTAGGGAGTAGGAAGTAGGGAATGCAAAATTTACTCAGATAAAATCCAAAGTTAAGAACTTCCCACTTACCAAAAACTACATACCACTCCTAATTCCCTACTCCCTATTCCCCACTTCCTTTTTTGGGATGTGCGGCTATCCGTAGCGAAGGGTAGTCGCACATAATTTATGATTTAGATAAATTAGATTCAGTCAGTTTACAGTACCTCAGGTTGAATTCAGAATAATGGATTTTGGTATCGGCTTTCTCTCGAACAACGTGATGCTGCCAATCATAGATTTTTTCTATGGTATTGTGCCTAGCTACGGATTGGCGATCGTTGCTTTGACCCTGATAGTCCGCTTCGCGCTCTATCCCCTGAGTGCTGGCTCAATTCGCAACATGCGGAAGATGCGAATTGTACAACCTCTGATGCAGAAGCGGATGGCAGAAATCAAAGAGCGCTATAAGGATGAACCGCAAAAGCAGCAGGAGGAAATGGTCAATGTTCAGAAAGAATTTGGCAACCCCTTAGCAGGCTGTTTTCCATTACTAGTACAAATGCCGGTCTTATTAGCGCTGTTTGCCACTTTGCGGGGTTCGCCTTTTGCAGGTGCTAACTATAGCGTTAACCTACAAATCCTTCCCGCAGAACAAATCGAACAAATTCAACCGCAAGCCTTTGCTACTGCTCCTCAAAATATTTACATTGCTGATGGAGAACACGTTAAAGTAGCTGCCATCCTTCCCAGTGGTAACAAACTAGCGGTGGGAGAACAAACTAAGATCCAATATCAGACTACTGAGGGCAAACCATTTCAGGTACTCTTAGCAGAACACCCAGAAAACAACCTGATTCCTGATTGGAAAGTCACTAAAGGTGAAGATAGGGTAAAAATTGATGCCGAGGGTAATGTAGAAGCCTTGCAGCCTGGAGAAGTAACTATTCAAGGAACAATTCCTGGACTAGCAGCAGAAAAAGGTTTTCTATTTATTGATGCCTTAGGCAGAGTTGGCGCAACTGATCCAGATGGCACAATCCACTGGGATATCGTCGCCATGATCGTCTCCTTTGGAATCAGCCTTTATGTTAGCCAAATGCTTTCTGGACAAAACTCCAGTGGTGGCAATCCGCAACAGGATACAGTTAACAAAATCACTCCAGTTATTTTTTCTGGGATGTTTTTGTTCTTCCCCTTACCAGCTGGGGTGCTGATGTATATGGTGATTGGTAATATTTTCCAAACTGCACAAACTTATCTTCTCTCCCGCGAACCTCTACCAGAAGAACTGCAAAAAATCGTAGAAACTCAAGAGAAAGAAGCAGTAGTTGCAGAACAAAAGGCATTGCCATTTGAACCAAAAAGCGCCAAGAAAAAGGCGACAGGGGGATCATGAGCAACATTTCGATGGAGCGAGGTCAGCAGTGGTTAAAAACCTTGCTAGAACTCACTGGAATACCTGCTGAGATTCAAGGTCATTTAGAAACTGCCCAATCTCAAGATGGCGATTCTCCAGAACCAGATAACTACTGGTTGACAATTGACCAAACTAATTTAACGTCAGAGCAAATCCAGGTCTTAATTGGTGCTGATGGCTCTGTGCTAGATGCGATTCAGTATCTAGCAAATTCGGTTTTAAACTTAAGCCAACCCCCTGAAGAACAAGCTTCTTACACCATTGAGTTGAATGGCTACCGCGTCAAAAGAGAAGCCGAAATTCGCGCATTAGCAGAAGCAGCAGCCGATGAAGTGCGCTTTTCTGGTAGAGAAGTGGAAATCAAATCCCTCAGTTCTGCTGAACGGCGTCAAATCCATACATTCTTGAAGGAATTTGGAGATTTAGAAACCTTCAGTCGCGGTAAAGAACCACATCGTCATTTGGTTGTCCGTCCAGCTTCTTTGGAAGAAGTTAGGAGTTAGGAGTTGTTCAATTTTGGATTTTAGATTTTAGATTCAATCCAAAATCCAAAATCTAAAATTGGCAAAGTTAGGAGTTTATTGAAGTTCATAACTATATAATTTCAAAATTCCTCTTGTTCCTAAAAGCTAAAATAAAGATGTAGCATCAGTAGAATTGCTGATAATCAAGATAAATTTTTAGTGAGAATGTCTCACAAATCCTATGGACGCTATTTATATTCCGCAGCTAGCTAAAGCCCCGGAGCGGACAGAGGAAGTTCAGGTTCAGGAATTTCTGCCTGGTTTGGAAACATTAACACCAGTTCGCGGTCATGTGCGCGTGCAGCATCATGGCAATTACTTGGAAGTGTCCGGTCAGGCAGAAACAATTATTACTTGTACCTGCAACCGCTGTTTGCAGCAATACAATCGACGTTTAGGGCTTGATACAAAGGAAATCATCTGGTTAGACGAAACTGCAAATCAGCTAAAAGACTTGCCCTTAGAAAGGGAAGTAGTTATGGAAGATTTACTTGAAACTCTACCACCCGATGGTTATTTTTATCCCAACGAATGGCTGTATGAGCAGATGTGCTTGGCAGTACCCCAGCGCCAGCTGTGTGATCGCAATTGTCCAGGTATTCCTGCAATTACTGCTGAGAGTTCTCAGAGTTCTGATAGTCCTGAAACTCCAGTTGATAACCGTTGGGCTTCTCTGGAAGCACTGAAAAAGCAACTTCCGGGGTAGTAACGTAATCTAGTAGTTTTCTCAGTTAATTTATGAGATTTACATAGAACCCGATTTCTTACAGAAGTCGGGTTTCTAATTTATTTTTTTGCATAACTAGTATATCTAAATATTTTTTATCAAAGGGATTTTGAATCTTGTAATATTCTAAAATGTCCTCACAATTTTATTGATCTAAAATGTTTATATCCAAGTTTAAAGTATTTAATTATAAGTCATATCTCGATTCTGGTCTAATAGAATTTACTCCAGGTATCAATATCATTGTTGGGCAAAATAATTCAGGCAAAACTTCTTTACTTGAAGCACTTACACTAAATTTTGATAACCAACCACATTTAAGTTTAAAAACGTTACCAAATAAATCCTCAATAATAAAAGAGAAATCAATAATTGAGGTTTATTTAACCTTATAAAAAAAAGAATTACGGTCTTTCATACAACAAAGTACGTCTCCAGTTGGAATTCATGCATCACCAGAAATATACTTTAATTACGAAGATAATCCACTCGAACGTCATGAGATTTCATTAAGGCATAATTTTAAAATATTTAGAGATTTTTTAGATAGTCCTGAGCCTATAGAAATAAAATTATCTTTTTAGTTTACCTAATTGATGACACGCCCTAAGAGTGAAAGAGATGACTTATCATTCCCACTTGCATCATGTGGAACTGGAGTAAGTCAAGTTCTGGTAATTTTATGCATTTTGATTACCTCTCAAGATCCACGTACTATCATTATTGATGAACCACAATCATTCTTACATCCAGGTGCAGCTAAAAAACTTATAGAAACTATTAAACAATTTCCACAGCACCAATATTTTATTGCTACTCATTCGCCAGAAATTATCGCATCTGCGAATCCATCTACTATTATCAAGCTTCAATATCAAGATTGTGCAACAACTGCATCAGTAATAAATACAAAAGAGATAAAGTCACAAAACGATATACTAGCTGAACTTGGAGTTAGATTATCCGATGTTTTCGGTGCTGATAGCATTCTCTGGGTAGAAGGACAAACTGAGGAGAAATGTTTTCTACTGATACTGGAGAAAGTAGTACATAGGCAATTAAATGGCACTAAAATTCTTGCTGTTAAGAATACAGGTGATTTACAAGGAACACGCGCTCAGATCATATTTGATATTTATAACAAGCTGAGTGAGGGAGCAAACATATTTCCACCTGCTATTGGATTTCTATTGGATAGTGAGAATAGGACTGAAGAAAATAAGCAGGTTTTGCGAGAAAGAAGTACAAAACCTGTTGAATTTCTCTCTCGGTGTATGTATGAAAACTACCTAATTGATTCAGAGGCAATAGCAGCAGTCTTTAATGAAGATAATCAATCTCTGCAAGAACCACTTCAAAACATTACCAGTGCTGATGTTGAAGAATGGCTAGAAAAAAGAAGCAGGAAGAAGGACTTTTAGGAGAAGAATGGTTATATAAAATTAATGCATCTAGGATTCTAGAACAACTTTTTTCAAACTTTTCTGAAAGAAAAATAAATTATAAAAAAATAAAACATTCTTACAAAATTACAAAATGGCTAGTTGATAATAAACTTGATTTCCTGCTTGAGCTAGCAAAAGAAGTGGCAAATATGCTTAATTAAAAATAATTGCTTATTTTTATACTGATTATCTCATGATGCTCACCACAAAATAACAATCACTCACCCTTGAGGTATATCTCAGATAGAGCGATCGCACTCGCAAACGCTATGAACTGGTAGATGTTGGTTTTTTAGTTGTGAGAGGCGATACAAACCTGAACAATGAGAGAATAACAAATAACCAAAGCCAAATATGAACTTCCGTGAAGAGTTTAAACTGCTGCTACGCGCCCGTTACCCGTTGATTTATATTCCCACCTATGAGGAGGAACGGGTAGAAGCAGCTATTCGGGAAGAAGCAACTAACCAAGGTAATCGCCCTGTTTATACTTGGGATTTTGTCGATGGCTACCAAGGAAACCCCAATGATGTTGGGTTTGGGCGACGTAACCCCCTACAAGCTTTGGAATTCATCGAAAAATTACCAGCTTCCGCACCTGCGGTATTGATTCTCCGAGATTATCATCGCTTTTTAGATGATGTAGCGATCGCCCGCAAACTCCGCAACCTGTCCAGACTCCTCAAGTCGCAACCAAAAAATATTGTCCTACTGTCGCCACGCATCGCCATTCCTGACGACTTAACCGAAGTTTTGACAGTCGTCGAGTTTCCCTTACCCGCCGCCCCAGAAATTAAAACTGAGGTAGATCGCTTGCTACAAAGTACTGGTAATTCCCTTTCTGGCAAAGTCTTAGATGACTTAGTGCGCTCTTGTCAAGGGCTTTCGATGGAAAGGATTCGGCGGGTTTTGGCAAGAGCGATCGCTACCCACGGTGAATTGCAACCAGAAGACGTGGATCTCGTTTTGGAAGAAAAGCGCCAAACTATCCGCCAAACCCAAATCCTGGATTTTTACCCCGCCACTGAGCAAATTTCTGATATTGGCGGACTGGATAACTTGAAAGACTGGCTGATTCGGCGGGGAGGTTCATTTACTGATAAGGCGCGACAGTACGGATTACCGCACCCCCGTGGTTTAATGTTGGTGGGTATTCAGGGAACTGGTAAATCGTTAACAGCAAAAGCGATCGCTCATCACTGGCATTTACCTTTGCTACGTCTGGATGTGGGAAGGTTATTTGGTGGTTTGGTGGGTGAATCAGAATCTCGGACTCGCCAAATGATCCAAGTAGCTGAAGCCCTCGCCCCCTGTATTTTGTGGATTGATGAAATAGATAAAGCCTTTGCCGGACTTGGTAGCAAAGGTGATGCAGGAACAGCCAGCCGTGTCTTTGGCACTTTTATTAACTGGCTAGCCGAAAAAAGCTCACCCGTTTTTGTCGTCGCCACCGCCAACGACATCCAAGCCTTACCACCGGAAATGCTCCGTAAGGGGCGATTTGATGAAATTTTCTTTGTGGGGTTGCCTACCCAAGAAGAGAGAAAAGCAATTTATGATGTTCATTTATCCCGATTGCGCCCCCATAACTTAAAAAGTTATGACATCGAAAGGTTAGCATACGAAACGCCTGATTTTTCTGGGGCAGAGATTGAGCAAACTTTAATTGAAGCGATGCATATTGGATTTAGCCAAAACCGCGACTTTGCTACTGACGACATTTTAGAGGCAGCTAGTCAGATCATCCCTTTGGCGCGAACTGCCGTAGAGCAAATTCAGCAACTCCAAGAATGGGCTGCTGCTGGAAGAGCGCGTTTAGCATCTAAACATAGTCCTTTGAGCGAACGCCTCCGGCGCACTACGTGAACCCATTCAACAGTAGCTACAATAATTGATTAGTTAAGAATTGCTAGTCAATAGTCAACAGTTAATCATGAATTACTATTGACTATTGACTATTTACCACTGGTGATCAGGTTTTAACTATGTTGTCTGGCTTAACAAAGTTTATACTTGGGTTTTTCTTAGCGATCGCTGTCTTAATAGGTGGCGGCGCTGCAATTGCACTCTATTTCATGAATCGCACCGGCATACCCCCTGCCAAACCCGTTTATTCCAACGATAGCCCCTCGGTGAAAGCCCAAGCTCCCAAAGCAACTACACCTGGGACTCAAGCTCAATCGTCTCCAAGCTCAACCTCTACTCCCACAGAATCGCCAAAGGCTACCCCATCAGCAAAACCATTGCCATCGGGAGCTTACCGAGGGCGTGTTAGTTGGGCTGAAGGCTTGAGTTTGCGATCGCAACCAAATCAAGAAGCTGAACGGATTGGTGGGGTTGCTTTTAATCAAAAAATTATTGTTTTGGAAGAAAGCGAGGACAAATCCTGGCAAAAGATCCGTTTGGAAGATAGCGAACAAGAAGGTTGGGTGAAAGCAGGTAATACTGAAAAAGTTGATGAACAATAGCGATTGGGCATTAGGGATGGAGAAGAGACAAAGGAGAGGGGGAGACAAATAAGAGACTTGTTCAATAATTACCCCTTGTCTCCCCTTGCTCCCCACTCCCCAGAGTAATTACTTGTAAAGAATCATACGAAAATTAATTATTACACAGAGAAAGGGGTATACTTTTTTATAGTCATAAACTTGAAAAAAGCAAGTGAAAACAGGGGTAGATAGCTATTTAACCAAGCTCGCCTCAGTCTCCGAGGCTTCCGAAAGCATCAAGGTTGTTCCTACCGTAGGTAATTTCAAATTTTTGAATTGGAAAAAGTTATCTAGCAGTACGGCGATGCATCTTCTGTCTGTGCCACTGATTACGGGGCTTCTGAGTATCGCTGGGCAAGCTTTAGCACTTCAGAAAATAGGAAGTAATGGGGCTGAAGTTACCAGTAGCCAGAGGTGTTTAAAAAAGTTAGGCTACTTTAACGGCCCGGTGACAGGTAAGTTTGCTAGCTTGACTCAAAATGCTGTGATCAAATTCCAGCAAGCCAACAGAATACCTGCTGATGGAGTTGTGGGTATTAATACGCAACGAGCCTTGCAACGAGCATGTCAAGCTCAAGCTAGAAATTCTAGTAGGAATACCAGTGGCGCATTGCCTAGGCGCAGCCCGCCGCAGGCATCGCCAAGTGGTCAATATCCTACTCTCTCTCAAGGCAATACTGGTGCAGCAGTTACAAGATTGCAACAGCGTCTACGGCAGTTAGGCTACTTTAATGCTAATCCCACTGGGAATTTTGGACAAATTACTAAGGATGCTGTAACTGCATTTCAGCGAAAGTATCGCATATCTGCTAACGGGATTGTGAATCGACAAACTTGGAACGCGCTACTGGGTTCCTCGCCAACTCCAGCCAGATCAAGTCTCTCTACTCAACAAGTGAGAGAACTACAAGTGCGTTTGCAGCAGCTAGGTTTTTTTAATACTAATCCCACTGGGAATATTGGCCCAATGACTAGAGAAGCTGTCATCCAATTCCAGCGAAATTATCGTCTACCTGTTGATGGCATCGCCAATGCTCAAGTTTTGCAGGCAGTACGTAGAGCCTCCACAGGTGGATATGCTACTCAACAACCAAGCAGAAATTATCTGACTGTAGGCGATCAAGGAGAGAATGTCAGATTAGTTCAAGAGCGTTTATCGCAGTTGGGTTTCTCTAATATCAATCCTGATGGCTTTTTCAACGATTACACCAGAGAATCTGTGATTGCATTCCAGCAATATTCTCGACTTAATTCTACTGGAAATGTAGATTGGCAAACTTGGCAAGCATTAGGGTTGAATAGCTCGACTGGGGGCGATTATACTCAGGCTAATGGTTATGTCTTAGCTGAGACTAATGACTATGTAGCTCCTCAAACTCGCTATTTACCTCCGACTAATAACGTAGTGCCTGTTACCAATGGCAACACATTAGTTGCTAATAATCCCTACAGAGTAATAGTGCCAATTTCCAATAATGATACTTTGAGTAAAGTGCAACAATATATACCCAGTGCGGTCACAGAGCAATCCAATTTAGGGGATTATGTGAATGCTGGGGCATTTAGCGATCGCGCACAAGCAGAAACGCTAACGAAAATGCTCCGCTCTTATGGGCTTGATGCACGGGTAAAATTCAATTAACTAATTCGTAATTCGTAATTCGTAATTAAATTGACAAACTCAACTGCGAACCTTCTTGAGTTTTATTAACCTCAATCCTAGCTTGGAAAGCTTCTTTGAGGTGGGGCATGTGGGTGACAGTGAGAATGCAGGCAAAATCAGAGGCGATCGCATTAATCGCTGCAATCAAGCGATCGCATCCTTCGGCATCCTGTGTACCAAAACCTTCATCCACAATCAACAATTGCAACGCCGCCCCCGCCCGTTGCGCTAATAATTTCGCCAAAGCCAAACGGATGGCAAAGTTAATTCTAAAGGCTTCTCCACCAGAGTAAGTTTCATAAGATCGCGTTCCTCTAGAATCGGCGATTAAAATATCTAGGGTGTCTATCAGCTTGGCATTTTTCTTAGTTGATTTAGCACTGCGTCCAGCTTTTTGAGTAATAAATTGTACATGAAACTGATTACCACTCAGCCGCGAAAGTAGTTGATTTGTCTCGGCTTCCAGTTGCGGTAACACATTCTCAATCATCAGTGCTTGGATGCCATTTTTACCAAAAGCTTGCGCTAATTCCTGATAAACACGATATTCTTGCTTGCAAGATTGGAGTTGCTGCTGCTGTTGTTCGTACTGAATTTGCAGCGTTTCCAGTTGATGCGCCAGCTGTTCTAAACGCCCCAACTTTGCTATCTGCTCATCGAGTTGCCGTCTGCGTATTGCTAGCTGCTGCTCTAAAGCTTGAATTTGGGCAGATGGGTTAGCTGTTGCTTGTAATTGCTGGATAATGCTTTCAATTTGTCCGCCGAGTTTTTGCCGTTCCGTTACTCTGGCACTTCTAGAATCCTCTAACTCTTGCAATCTTGTCTGGAGTTGGGGATACTGCTGCTGGGCTGACAGCAGTTGTTGATACCGCAAATGCCAAGATTGAGCTTGGCGAACAGCCATACGCAGATTGTTGTGCTGCTCGGAACTGTAGCCAATTTCAGCAATGTGACGCTCAAGAGCCGCGATTTGTTTAGCACATTCAGAATCAGTCTGATCTTGCTGGATTCTGACTTGTAATTGAGCAATTTGGGATTGTAATTCTGGTTTTCGGGCTAATAGTTGCGCTTGTCGTTTAGTAGCATCTTTAATCTGCCCTTGTTTAATTTCTGCCCATCGCCACCGCTCAACTTCGCTCCGGGCGAGGGCGTGGTCTTGTTCATTATAATTAGCTTGTTGCAGATATTGGTCTAGCTGCCGGAGTTCGGCTTGTTTATCAGGAGCGTAATCACCAGCTTGGAGCGATCGCTCTAAATGTTGTTTTTCAGCAGCAATTTGTTGTAACTGTTGTTGGACATCAGTTGTAGCTTCTAACTGGGCTGCCAATTGCCCTCGCTGTTCGCGTAAACCATCGTAGCCCGCCAACTGTTGGGAAATTTCCCGATATTCCTGCCTAAGAACCTGGATTTCTCTATCAGATACAGCCATTTGTTCCCGCACTACCCAAAACTGCCCTTGAGTATCCTCTAACTCAGCCTGGGTTTTTTCCACCACTCGACTCCAGTGATGTTCATCCAGTGGACGCTCACATAACGGACAAAGTGCTTCAGGATTTTGGAGCATTTGCAATTTTTGCTCTAATTCTCCCAGCAGTTTTTCATAGTCCCGTTGGTGAGCTTGCAGACGTTCGATAAAGTGACGCCTTTCTTGCCCTTTTTCCTGCACTCGTTGTAGATAAACCCGCTTTTTCTCCAGTTCCTCAATCTGAATTGCCACATCCATCACCGCTTGTTGCAGTTGCGGTTGGCGGCGGTGCTGGCGTTGCAATTGGTTCTCAGTATTTTGCAGTTGTTCGAGCCGCGCTACTAAACCAGCATGAGTGCGATCGAGTTGACTTTGTAAAGTTGCTCGTTGTTGCAACAACGGAGTCACTTGCATTTGCAGTTGATCTAGACGAGCAACATGTTGACGGGCTGCGGTTAATTGCGCCAAAGCAGCTTCTACTTCACCTGATTTAGTCAGAGTTTGCTGAATGTCTCGCTCTTGTTGCTGTAAAGCTTCGATTTGGGCTTGGGCTTGTTGCAGTTGCCGTTCGATTTCGTGAATTTGTTTGGTAAGCTGTTGTTGCTTTTGTTGGCGAGTCTGTTGGGCGCGGGTATATTCTTCAAATTTGGCAGCAAAAGCTTCTTCTTGAGATTGTAGACTTTGATATTGGGCGTATCCAGCTTTAATTTCAGCTTCTTGGTGTAATATTTTTTCTAAATCTGATAGCTGAGAGCCAATAGCTGATTGTTCTTGTTGGAGGCGATCGCAATCTTGGGTAAGATTTTGGTATTGCTGCTTTACAAAGCTGAGTTGTTGTTCCCAATTTTGGCGCTGGTGCTGGACAACTTGCAAACTTTGTAATTGAATATTATCAAAAGCTTGCACCTGTTGTAGTTGGTTAAGTTCGGCTTCTAACTCGATTCTTTGCGCTTGGGTTGTCTCGCGTTGTTGCAGCTGAATTTTGATCGACTCCAAAGAACGCTCTAACTCTACTGCCCTGGCTTTGAACTGACGAGAAGATTCCTTTGCTCGTTCTTCCAAATCATCGTACTGATTGAGTTTCAACAACTCCGCTAAAATTTCTTTGCGTTCCGTCGGGCGTTTGAGCATGAACTCATCTGCACGCCCTTGACGTAAGTAAGCAGAATTAATAAATGTATCGTAATCGAGCTTGATGTGTTCTAAAATCAAATCTTGGGTTGCTCTTACCCCTTTGCCGGTGAGTGAGCGAAACCCAGATGGTATTTCTATTTGAAATTCGAGGACGCTAGTACCTCCCCGAATTCGGGTACGAATCACCCGATATTTTTGCTGATTGCTTTGAAAAGTAAAATCAACCCGAACTTCTTTTGCTCCAGAATAGATCACATCATCTTCAACAGTGGCGCGGCTTTCACCCCAAATTGCCCAAGTGATTGCTTCCAAAAGTGAAGATTTACCCGCACCATTGGAACCCGAAATACAAGCCGTATGCAAACCGCGAAAATCTAATGTTGCATCACGGTAACTAAGAAAGTTTTTGAGGATAAGTTGTACTGGGATCATTCACCCTATAGCGCCACATCTACTTTTAATAATTAACAGTACAGATGCACTGTTTGTTAGTTTAGCTATCTAAATATCAGGTTTCTAGTCTTGAAGACATCAATTTTACAAAATTTAACAATAGGATGAGTAAATTTTTCTTGTTGCATGAAGCAGTTTTGCTATCTTCAAAGAAAAATGAAACTTTCTATGGAGGCTTCTGGTTATTTCTTTGTGTTGTTTGAGAGAAAAACATTCTTATTTGATTTGTGAGAATTGAAAGTTACAGATCCCTGACTTTTCAAAGAAGTCGAGGATTTTGTCTCTTAGGAATTATTTAGGATTGCTAGAGTCGCCAAGAGAGAATTTGCCATTGGCTAATTGCGATCACCATCGCTTGACCTAGACCGAGGTATCAACAATCCAATAGATGTACCGACAGCAAATTTTGTTAAATCTAGAAATGGAGGGCGACTCTTCTCGTCTATAACTGCAAGAGTGAGAGAACCAATCACCATAATCAGCGTTACAACAGCCAGCACTTCATCTCTTGATGGAAATTTGTTAGATAACATTGACCGACTCCTGAATTAGTTGATTCAATACATTACATTTACTGTCTCAACTATGACTGGGAGATTTCGCGCAAACTTAAGCTGACATACCCTAACATTGCCTTACAAGTGGATTGTCTAAATAGCGATTGTTATGTCAGCCGTGAAGTGCGACAGCAAATAGAAGATACTTTGCTATTACCGATCGCAGAGATTAAACAGCATCAGCAGTACTCTTAAATACCTATGTAACAGATAGCTTATCTTTTAGTCTCACAGGAAAATCATTCCTTAAGAAAACGAAAATATTTCCTCGTTCAAAAAATTGCCTTTGACAAAGAGTTTTAACCTTAACCCAAGCGTATAGATTTATAGAAGAGTGAATTACACCACTTCCCACATCAGGAGTGAGGTTCTCCAAGCAAGACAATTGAGCACTTCAATTCTCGAAGTAACTGCGTTGTCACTTCGCTGACGGCTAATCCGCCGGCTGTGCGATAACGAACCGAACGTAACACCGCTAAATCAAATGCCTGAGCTTCCCGAATTATGGTTCTAGCAATATCATCACCCTTGATTGTTTGGATATTTGTATTCACCTGTAACTGACCTTTAGAGGTAATATCAGACAATTGAGAGACAAAATTTTCTACCCGAGTCGGTGGTGTTTTGCGATCGGATACGTGTAACAGGACTACTTCTGCCTGATTAACATCAGCCAAAATCTGGGCAAATCTCAAAGCGCCTATAGTTTGCCGCGTTAAGTCTCCAACTGGTACAAGAATTCTTTGAATTGTCTTAGGACTACTTAACAAACGTGTTACTGCTACTGGACAGTGAGAAGACCAGAAAACGCTATCAATTACACTACCAAATAAACGGGCACGCAAACCTGTTGTCTGCGACCAACCCATCACTATTAAACTAGCGTTTTGTTCTCGACTAGTGCGGCTAATCCCCAAAGCTGCATCATCATCAATCCGAATTGCTGGTGATACTTCCACTTCAAATTCTTGACTGATTTCTTTAGCTAAATTCAATCTTTCTCGACTTTGGTCGAGTGCTGTTACTAATTGTGGATCATCCATCTGAATATGTGCTCTAGTAATAGCTAAGGGCACAATCTTTCCAGATTCATGACTAGCCAGTAGTGCTGCCATTTCTATTAAATAGCGCTGGGTTTGAGGGTTGTATATTGGCACTATTACAGTAAATGGATATTGATTTTTCTCTACTTGCTCATCTTCATTACCTTGCCACCAAGTTGTCAAACTATCTGTTTCAAAATCTGTCTGAGAAAGCTGTAGTGAAGGAGCAAATCGTGCTGTTATTATGGGGCCCAGAATTGCAGTTACCAGCATGAGGACAATCACACTGTTTAAGACAGCTTCACTGATTAGGCGCTCACCAGCAGGATTTACCGTTTGATAAGCAACCAAGGTTGCTGCTAGTGTGGCTGCTACCTGTGGTAGTGACAATGACCACATCGTTAGCAATTCCGCCGTGTTGTAGCGATACAATAATTTGGCTAAGAATGCTGCTATAAATTTGCTGCCAATCAAAGCTACTACAATTACCAGAGTCAGCCAAATTGAACTGAGGGTTTTGATAAATGCAGGAATATTAATCAATAATCCCATGTCCACAAAGAAACAAGGGATAAATAAAACACTACCAATAAACTCGATTTTTTCTCTGACTGGGCTACGTCCTAGAACATCGTTGACAGCTAAACCTGCTAAAAAAGCACCAACAATTTTTTCAACTCCAATTACCTGCGCTCCGACAGATGCCAAAAATAATGCTAGTAATATAAACAAAAACTGGTTACTTTGTTCATCCCCAGAGCGGCGAAAAAACTCTTTTCCTGCCCAGTCAAAGCCAAACAGGACAACAGCAGTGTAAATTGCTAATCCACCCAATAAAATCGCTAAACTCATGGCGGAGAATTCTCCTCCATGAATTCCAACACAAATCGCTAATACTAGCAAAGCACCTGTGTCAGTAAAAATTGTGGCACCAATCGTGACGGTTACAGCTTCATTCGTTACCACTCCCAGACGACTCACAATTGGATATGCCAAGAGGGTATGAGAGGCCAGTAAAGAACCAATGAGGACGGAGGCATTCCAATCAAAATTGAATAATCGTCCTGTAGCAATGCCAGCAATCATTGGAACTAAAAATGTTAAAATGCCAAACCCAATTGAGCGATTTCTAGTTTTACGAAACTGCTCTAAGTCAATTTCTAAACCTGCCACAAACATCAAATAAAGTTTGCCGATCTCAGAGAGCAGATTGATAGTTTCAGACTCAGGGTTTAACAACCTTAGTCCATTTTGCCCTAGTAATATACCTGCAACCAACAACCCCACTAATCCAGGTAGTCGTAGTCGCTCAAATATAGGAGGTACAGTAAAGATTACTGTTAGGAGAATTGTAAATGCAACAATAGGACTGTCTGTTAGCGAGTTCAGTGCCATGTTTAATAATTAAACCTAAATACGAAATTTACAATCAATTAACATAAGAAATTTTACTTAAAATTTCTGCTTGCTTCAGTCTTATTGGTTACAAACAATTAAATCTTTAACAGCATAAATGTTGCGATCGCAATCATGATTCTACCTTAAGAAGGGATTTTCTACATCTACAGGGTGAAATAAGAATATAATTTATACTAACGAAAATAGTCGATATTTAAATAGTAGTAAATACTCTCAAAAAGTCATAAAACGACAATAATTTATTAAATATAGCGATTCTAGTTTGAATAATTAGGGGCGCACATCTATGCGCCCCTACTTCTCTGCACGATATCTAGAAAAATCTGGAAGACCGCTCTTATAGGTTCCTATCAATGATAATTTTAAGCATTGGGAACCCCTAAAAATCAAAGTTTATGAACGCAGCCGACGATAAAACAATTGTTCGTGAGTATTTCAATTCCACAGGGTTTGACCGTTGGAAGCGAATCTACGGAGATGGCGAAGTCAACAAAGTCCAACTAGACATCCGCAATGGACACCAGCAAACAGTGGATACAGTTCTCGGCTGGCTGAAGGCTGATAACAATTTACCAGAGCTATCAATTTGCGATGCTGGGTGTGGTGTCGGTAGTCTCAGCATCCCCCTAGCGGTAGATGGTGCCAAAGTCTATGCCACCGATATTTCTGAAAAAATGGTGGAAGAAGGCAAGGATAGAGCCAAGCAAACTTTGGGAAATGCTGAAAATCCCACTTTTGCCGTGCAGGATTTGGAATCGTTGAGTGGTAGTTACCATACCGTTATTTGCTTAGATGTTCTCATCCATTACCCCCAAGAAAAAGCGGATGAGATGATTTCTCACCTCTGTTCTTTGGCACAGTCACGGATAATTCTCAGTTTTGCACCGAAGACCTGCGCCCTGAGTATACTCAAGAAAATTGGTAGTTTCTTTCCCGGGCCAAGTAAAGCGACTCGTGCATATTTGCATCGTGAAGCTGATGTGGTGAAAATTTTAGAAAGTAATGGCTTTTCATTGCAACGAAAAGCGATGACGAAGACTCGTTTCTATTTTTCCCGCCTACTTGAAGCTACACGTAAGTAAAGTTCAAATCGCAGCAAGATGAATACTATACCTTTGCTGCGATTTGAAAATCTCAATGCTTAACACTGGTAAGTATTCTAGTTGGCGCTAAGTTCTACTTTTAATCTTGGCGTAGGCGTAGCCCTTCGGAGACATCGCTTTGATTTGGAGCATGAATAATTATCATAGCGATGATATAGCCTTACCTAAGTAATAATTGCAATACTATACGTAAACTTTAACTTACTACGATCGCTTTCCTCTGTGACAGTTGAAGGTGCGGAATGTGGAATAAATACTGGGAGAACCATAAGCGATGCTATCGAGACAGCGCTGAAGAAGGTAGAAGCAGCACTTACAAACCTATCGTCAGGAGTAGATTGATATACTAGAACCTTTGCGAAAGTCAGGTTAAAATCGCTAGCAAAGTTCAAATCTGAAGTGGAACTATGAAAACTGCTGAAAAATTGGCTGCCGGTTGGCTACTGACACTCGGATTCATGTTTGTAACTCTATCAGCAACAGCGGCATTTGAAAAATTTGCTACACGTAAAGCCATCATAATACCCACAGATGAGTATGAGTTTAACGCACCAAATGCTACTTATGAAGATGATAATGCTGCTGTTGGTGGTTTAATTTTTGGTGTTCCTACCTTAACACTGGGCACATGGTTAGCATTGGGATTATACCGTCAAAGCCGACAGGAGAAAAAGGCGCTTAATCAACAAGTTAGCGATCGCCTGCAATCGATTTTTTATGAGATGCTACAAGAAAATCATGGGCGCGTCACTGTTTTAGGCTTTGCAATGCAGTCACAACTACCCGCAGCTAACGCCAGACAATATTTAGATGAAAAAGCTAAAGAATTCAATGCAAACTTTAAGGTGAACGAAGAGGGCGCTGTATCATATCATTTTGATGTCTAATTGATATCTAATGGCCCGTTAAATTCCACACCAACTTACGGCTAGGTCTAATGACGCAGATTTTTTTGAGCGTAGCTGCCATTTTAGGCGGTTTGTCAGTTGCTGCTGGTGCTTTTGCTTCCCATGCCTTGCGGGAAAAAATTAGTGAGCGATCGCTAGAAATTTTTGAAACTGGCGCTCGTTACCAAATGTATCATGCTCTGGCACTTTTTCTAGTAGCAATACTAATTAGTCGCACCGAATTTCCTCAACCCACTCTCGTAGCCAGCGGATGGCTGTTTATCATTGGTATTGCTATTTTCTCAGGTAGCTTGTACGCCCTTAGCTTAACTGGTATTAAATCCTTAGGAGCGATCACACCGCTAGGCGGTGCAGCCTTTCTTGCTGGTTGGGGTACTTTAGCTTTTGCTGCTTGGAATTTGAAGTTGTAAAAAAGTTAGAAATTAAGAGTTAAGGGAATACCAAAAAATCAATTATCCGATATTTGTAGGGTGCATTAATGAAGTGTAACGCGTCATCTATTAGTTCACGTATCGCAGTGTGTTACCTCCTTCTATCAACGCCCCCTACAAATTGGATAGTTTTTTAATTGGAAGTCTTGCAAGCAACAAGAATATTTTCAAACAGGATTTACAAATAAAGTTGAAATATTTGTTATCAGATAATTGACAAACATAACGGTAAAATAGAAGTAATATCATAATTTGAACAAAGGGCAGAGTTTGTCATCTGATTACTAATAAAAACACAGCTAAACTAGTGCCACTACTCTATGAATGATGTATAATAAAAAATTCAAACTATCAGATTTTTGTTTTAATAAAAACTAGCGCGGAAATTTAATAACTCATAATTCATAACTTTTATACCATTTCTGTTTAAATCTGCGTCTATAGGACTGATGCAAAACTACAGACTGTAGCGGCAATTCATGTGAACGCATACTCCTAGGTCAAAGATACAAATACGCTGGTAAGGGCATGGCAATGCCATTCCCCTACGAGAAATCTATATGTATCAGGATTTTTGTGAATTGGTATAAGCGTCCCGCAGGGAATGTAGAGAAGCGGTTTACCGTAGGGTATTACCGCTACGTGAATAAAGCGCAGCCTCACATAGAATTGGTATTAGCTCTCAGGCGTACCAGCAAATTATGCAAAGCCGCATTCGCTGAAGGTACTTCAGGTAATAGGCTAGATTTGTATGCTTCCTGCAACTGATCACGCAGACGTTCATATTCTATTTGATGAAAATCTATATTAACATTTGACAAAACAGACCTTTCTTCCCCTGCTAGCTTTTGGGCAATTAAATCAGGAATATATGGTAAATTGAAAACCTCATTTAGCTTAATTAGATTAGCTTCAACTCTACCTGTTTGCATCAAATAAATTCCAGTCAACAAAACTCGATAAACATAAAGTAATGGCTTTAATCTATGGGTGTGCTCTTTTTGAAAAAGTTTCCATTGTGTTGCTGCAAAACCAATATAATGGTAATAATGGTGACGGGTAATGCAATCTTTGGCAATATATTTTAATTCCTCATGTTCTGGTGAAGTTGTTATTATTAAAGGTGAATATAGTTGTTCTAACACATAACCATTCTTTTTAAGTAGCATTAAAAAGAATTTTTTGACATCATGAGTTACTAAATCAATTTCTAAAGATTCGCGAACTTCTGAAACTTCAATAGTTTCATTCGCAGTCTCTAACCCCACTACTTCTTGAACTAGTAAAATATGCACCCCACGCAAGTCATAATCAGAATCAGGTGACGGAAAACCATATAAGTGGGAACCACTAATAATGGTGAATAAAAGCGGGTAAGGCTGTTGCCCAATAATTGTGTTAATAGAAGGTGGAATATTCATCATGTGCCGTTTACTTGCTTACCTCGGTTCGCCTATTTCTTTAGAATATCTTTTGTATAAACCAGAACACTCGCTGATAGTCCAGAGTTATCAACCACGCGAAATGACTTCTGGGGTAGTAAATGCAGATGGCTTTGGTGTGGGTTGGTATCATAGCCAAAAAGATATCGAACCATTTATCTATAAAAATATCCTACCTATTTGGAATGACATAAACCTACCCAATCTCAGCCGTTATGTTGAATCAAAGTGTGTACTTGCTTATGTCCGCAGTGCTACGTCTGAACAAGCCGTAGATTTTGTTAATTGTCAGCCCTTTAACCATCAACAACAGCTATTTATTCATAATGGACGAATCGAAAATTTCCGCAAAACATTACACAGAAAAATCCGCAGCACTTTAACTCCAGATTTTTATGAAAAAATTAATGGCAGTACTGACTCCGAACATATTTTTGCATTGTTACTTTCACAAAGTAAAATTAATAAACATCGACCACTAGAGTATGCTTTACGTACTACATTATTAACACTATTAGAGATGGCAAAGCGCTATCAAGTAGAAGCCTCAATCAATGTAATCTTTAGTGACGGACATCGGCTGATAGCTTCTCGCTTTGCTACCACTTCCCCAGCTCCATCTCTTTATTGGATTCGAGATGATCCGACTTTTTCAAAATCTGTAATTATTGCGTCAGAACCTCTATTCATAGGTAATTGGAATGCTTTTCCCGAAAATAGCATCATTACTGTGGAAGCAGACTGTGAGATCCAAATTGAGCAGATTTAGTGTGAAAAAGTCTATTTTTCAAACCTTCCATGAATGTTGCCTGAAAACTTTTGCACTATTTCAAGATATGAACGAAACCACATTCTGTAGCCAGCCTCATCCTGACTTGAGCGGCTTTGGGTCATATATATTGCCATTTGAATGGGAAAATACCTAAAAATAGCTTTAAAGCTTGAGCAATATTGCTCAGGCATGATTTTATTAGCTATGGCTATATGTTTCACTAATTAGGGTAAAGGTTTGCCATTAAAGGTAACCTATTACGCCAAGCATACGGAGGTTTAATGTCGATATCTAAAGCTGTCAACAGGAACGTTACTTCTCAAAACAGCGTTGAAAAACGCTTGCAGATACAGCATCTGATAGGAGCAACTCAAATAGTTGCATCTAGTATTGGAAGTGATGTAGTGAAGGGATTAACTCAAACATCTAAATCTCTACCCCCCTGTTACTTTTATGATGACCGTGGTTCTGAGCTATTTGAGCAAATCTGTGATTTACCAGAATATTATCTCACACGCACAGAAACAACGATTTTACAGCAGTTTGCTGGCGAAATTGCCAATATAACTGGCGTTTGTGAATTGGTAGAACTTGGCAGTGGGAGTTCTACTAAAACCCGCATTTTACTAGATGCCTACCAGCAGCTAGGCTATCCCCTGCATTACTTACCAATTGATGTGTGTGCAGGTATATTGGAAAGTAGCGCCAAGCAATTATTAAGAGATTATCCCTTACTGCAAGTTTATGCTTTAGCGGGAACCTATGAATTAGCCCTTGCAAAACTCCTACCGACGCAATTACCAAGCCGGATGATTGGTTTCATTGGTAGCAGTTTAGGTAATCTTACACCTCATGAGTGTGATGTCTTCTTCTCTCAAATTACAGAAGCCCTACAAGTAGGTGAGTATTTCTTGTTGGGGATAGATTTACGAAAGCCGAAACAGATTTTGGAACCAGCTTATAACGACAGCCAGGGAGTGACGGCAGCATTTAATCTCAATATGCTGGAGCATTTAAATCAACAGTTTGATGGCAATTTCGACACCATGCAGTTTGAACACTGGGCGTTTTACAATGAAAGTGAGCATCAAATAGAAATGCATTTACGTAGCACGCGATCGCAAATTGTAGAATTACGCGCTCTTAATCTCAAGGTTAATTTTGCACTAGGTGAGACTATCCTCACCGAAATTTCCCGCAAATTTGACCTCGATACTATCAAGCAGCAACTTACTGCACAGGGTTTATTACCTCTTCAAGTATGGACAGATCCAAATCAATGGTTTGGTTTATTGCTCTGTCAAATGCAAGCATCAAGCAAATCAGAGTATGCCTCATATATATAGGGGTTCTCAGTTGAGTCCAATATAGACTTAACAAAAACAGCCCACACTAGTGAGAGAGAACAATTAGAATCTCTCTCACTAGTATAGTATTTTCACTATATAGTGCTGTATATTATGTTTTAAGGCATATCTCTATCAGCCTAAATGAGTAAACTAAATATTTAGCCCCTGATTATTGCTGCATCGAAGGTGTGGGAAAAATTCTGCTGGATATAGGAACCCGTGGCTTCGGCTTAGTTGCAGTTATATTGGCATTAGTACCAGAAGAGTTATTGGCTGCCTCTGAGAGTATAGGTGGTTTACTATTAGTAGAATTGGCAAAATCACTCAATTGGATAGCCGAAGATGAATTTGAAGATATGGAAGTAATATTCTCAGTATTTTGGCTGTTGGATTTTACCGGAGTTTCAGCTTGAGATGGAGTAATAATGAAAGCCGAACTTGTTCCTAATACCAGTATTAGCAGATTAGAAATATATTGTTGCATGGGGATTTTTCAAATCGGTTAATAAATTTTTCAAGCTTCAAGAAGTTGTATTTATTCTCAGTTGGAAATAAAATCGTGATTTTCCAAGATAAATCACTCCACTCACAAATAAAACCTGATTACAGCGATTTTCAGATGAATAGACTAGTACCACATGCTTCAGACTTGAATGCCGCTGAGTACATCGATTCATTGATAAAAATCTAACCCCTTCAGTTACCTTTTGTAGAAGGGAAAGGGAAACTAAACTTTGGTCTCCTTTTAAGAGAGCGGTTATTCTAGAATTACGGAATCTATCTTATAGAGAGTCCGCAATATAGATATACCTGGAATAATTGACGTTTATTTATCAACTAAGCCAGCACAACTATTAATAATTTAGTTGAATTTCTGTTCTTATTAAAAGAGGAATTTTACTGAAATTTTTGAAAAACCTAATTTTCAGTAAATCAGGTATTTAAGTCGCATATTTAATGAACTACAATCAATAATATATAAACTTTTAATAAAAGATGACTTTTATGAAGTGGATTTCATGAAAAATATATGTATGCGTTTAGGGACGGATACTAATCTGCCTATTTTATGGAAATACTGATACATTTTTTTGCTTAAAGCAGTCCTAAATTATTGATGAAATTCTCTATTCGATAATCTTTACAATTTACATAAGATTGCTAGATGGGTTTATCCATAGACATCCTAAAGCAGCATTCTGTTTCTATCATACGAGCCAGCCAACAATTAAAGGAAATTTTTATCTATGTCGAGATTGTAAGGTTTACTATCCTATCTGAAACTTTCAGAGCAACTGTTCATTTTTACAAGTTAAACTAGACTTCTCTATTTAGTGATGGCAAACCCGCACTCCTATTTTTCTGGAAATATATGAAATTTAGAACCCTCAAATATCCCTTCACACTCATGCTAGTCAGCTTTAGTTTTTGGCAGACAGCTGATGCTCAAACTCCTGTAGCTGAAATCTCCAAGCTATCTCAGGAAGCTTCTGTGCTTCGGAAACAGGGCCCAAGCGGGTTACAAGTATTTCTTAAATCCCATGCCGATACGTTAAATATCAATTCTTCAGATGCAGTTCTACCTTCCCCTACACTCCGGCTAGCTTTAGACGAACTCTGCCAACAACGGGACTGTTACGCCTCTCGTCTGTACTGGTACACTGATATAGAACAAGCCAAAGCTGCTGCCAGAACTAGTGGTAAACCTATTTTATCTCTGCGGTTGCTGGGCAGGCTGGATCAAGATTTGAGTTGTGCTAATAGTAGGTTTTTCAGGGTAGCGCTGTATCCGAATAGTGAAATTTCTAAACTGCTTCAAGACCGCTTCATTTTGCACTGGCAAACAGTGCGTCCTGTACCCAAAGTAACTATTGATTTTGGCGACGGACGCAAGTTGGAGCGGACGATTACAGGCAATAGTATTCACTATATATTGGATGGGTCAGGTCGTCCAATCGATGCAATTCCAGGGCTATATAGTCCCAAAGCATTTTTGCGTCAGTTACAGCAGGCTGAAGTAGCAGTAAAAAATTACAGTAAACTTAGACAAAGCGATCGCGAGTCTTTTTTAAGAAAATACCACAGCGATCGCCTGAACTCCATCCAAGCACAATGGGTTGCAGATTTATCTCGCCTGGGTATCCAGTCTCCCCCTCAGTTGCTGCAATCTCCAAGTAATTCCAGTCAGCCACCAACAGCAGAAATAGCAAGTTCTCTGGCAGTTTCTAAGATGGTAGTTGAAAGGCCAATGCTGAATGCTCTCCAGTCTGATGCTGAACGAAATCAAGACGCTTTAGCTGAAATAACCGATCAGGAAGTCTGGAACAAAATCGCTCAACTCTATGCTGCTGATGCCCAGCTAGATCAGAATAGCATTTCTTTAATCAGAGCTAAAAAGTCTCAGCCTGCCAACACTCAACAAGATATGCCGATGATAATGAAAAAATTTGAAGCCACAATGGCTTTAGATACTATCAGAAATGAATATATGTTGCACAGCCAAATTCATCAATGGTTCACGCAGGGTAGGCAAACAAGCAGCGTGGAAGCGCTCAATGAACAAGTATACGCCCAACTATTTTTAACTCCTAGTTCTGACCCTTGGTTGGGGCTTTTTCCCAGCGACAGTTACAGCGCTATTGATAATGATGGCATCCGTTAATTACTTGAAAAGCGCTGTAAACTGAAGTAAGTAAAAAGGAGTGATGAGATGAGATTTTATAATATTTAGACCTCACCTATCACTCCTTATAACTTGCGCGTTGATAAGCTGTTACGCATTTTTAAATTACACCAGCTTACTGCTTGATTTATCCTCTAACTAAAGAGACGGATAATTGTTAAGTTCTTATGTGATCTTCTATACAAAAGCTTTTAACTTATTAATATCCATTAGTCTTACTATTGCTTATATCAGATAGTTCCTTAATGGATTTGTAAAATTTGAAAAGCTCAGATTCTCGACTTTTCTAAGAAGTCGGGAATCTTTTTGTTAAGAAGAAAGTATTTACAGGCACAAATAAACTTAACTTAGCTTATATATCTTTGGTAGTAGTGCCTTAATGCTTGTGATGGACGTTGGGTAAAAGATTATCAGTTATTTTAGTAATCATGGAAACAATTATTATTAGCACTGAATCATTCATTGGGAGAATGACAAAGTGGGTTAAACACGAATGAGAACTTAAATTTTAGATCCAGGGTTTTCTGACCATGCTGTTTTATCTAATTACTCTACTAGTCATAATTGTGACTAGGTTATAAGTTTAGTCAGAAATTGGCATAATTTAAGGTCAGCTAATTTTGCATTCGTATTTAGCTGAGTTTACCGAGTCTTCCCACTAAAGGTAGAAGTAATACTTAGCAAAATGGTGTAAGCTTTTTCGTAAAAAAGCATTTGAGTGCAAAATTTATCAATGGACAGCCTCTAATTCCCTAGATTCAATCTGCTTTGAGCATCTAGGTTAAATTTAATAGGTGTCATTTTAAAAATTAGACCACGTGTAGCCCCATAGAACATAAATTGTCATAAACCTAGAATAAATCTACTCTTATAGGTTTAGGTTTTATTGAATAATAATTGCAGTTTATAACTAATGAAATTTATCACTCATTAATACAACGAATGCTGCAATTTCTCCAAGAATTTACCTAGTGTATTTTTTGCTTAAACTCTGCAAGTAAGTAGCGGGAATTTAAGGTGAACATAGAAAAATTTATCCAACGCTCAGAAACATTGCACAATCGTTTAGCAGATTTATACCAAACTGCTAGTGTATTGCCTTGGATTTCACCGGATCTGCTGCCGCAAGCTTTTAAGGAACTCTATAACACCTCAAAGGTAGTGCAGTTAGCAGCAGAGGAACTCTCTCAGCAAAATGAGGAACTAATACAAACACGGAATTGCTTAGAAACAGAACGCCAACACTATCAAGAATTATTCGAGTTTGCGCCTGATGCCTATTTAGTGACTAATACAGAAGGAATCATCGAAGAAGCTAATCATACCGCAGCTAAATTGCTCAATGTTTCAAAGCAATTTTTGGTGGGCAAACCAATGATTAACTTCGTCCCCTTAGAAGAACGTCAGCACCTTCGCAATGAACTTATCAGACTATCGCAATCAGATAGAGTTAGAGAACTATTGATTCGCTTGCAACAACGTCATGGTGAATTATTCGATGCAGCTTTGACAGTGGCAGTTGCTCGTAATCCGCAAGGTAAGGCAACATCTCTACGCTGGGTGTTACGTAATATTACTGAACGGAAACGAGTAGAGTCAACGGTAGTCAAAAATGATAGCGACCTCTTCTATGATCGTCCCGTGCATAAATATTCTAAAGGAGAAACTATTCCCCTTAATCCATTAGTAATTTTGTATGTTTGTCAGGGTTTGGTCAAACTTAGTACCTACTGTGAAACAGGTGAAGAAGTGTTAACAGGATTGGCAACAGTAGGAATGGTTTTTGGCTCTAGTTTAACATCTTTAAACATTTACCAAGCAACAGCCCTTTCTGATGTTGAACTGGTGTCAATTTATGCAGCAGAGATAACAGCTTCCCCCAACTTGAGCCATATCCTTTTACCAAAAATTAATCAGCGCTTACGGCAAACAGAATGTTTTTTAGTAATATGTGGAAGACGACGGGTACAAGAGCGCTTGCACCATTTATTACAACTTTTGAAACAGGAAGTTGGTGAAACTGTGCCGGGGGGAACTCGCTTAAGTGTTCGCTTTACTCACGAGGATATTGCTAGCGCCTGCTGCACTACCAGGGTAACTATTACACGATTGATCGGCAAATTACAAGAAGAAGGGATAATCAGTTTTGACTTAAAAAAACACATGATATTGAGAGATTTTGATTAATTACTTATGGGATAGCTATAAGGGAATGTGACATCATTGTTATCCTGCAAAAAGGCTACGCGGTCGCAGTACTCAAAAATGTACTCAAAATAATGTATATCTAATTTGACGTGTATTGTTAAAATCGCGATTGCAGCATGTCAAAGTAGCTATGCACACACTTGGTAACACAACTCCATTATCGGGCTACATCTTAGCACTGGACTTAGGTACAACAGGCAACCGCGCCTTTGTGTTTAACGCAGACGGTAAGATTGTTGGGCAGGCATATAAAGAACTAACTCAGTATTATCCTCAGCCCGGATGGTTAGAACATGACCCTCAACAAATCTGGCAGGATACTTGTTGGGTAATGCAAACCGCAATTGAGAATGCCCAGATTGCTGCATCAGCGATCGCAGCACTGGGACTGACTGTGCAGCGTGAAACCTGTTTGATTTGGGACAAAACTACTGGGAAGCCACTCCATAGAGCGATCGTCTGGCAAGATCGCCGCACTGCTTCCCTTTGCCACCAATTACAAGAGCAAGGTTATGCTCATGAAATTTACGATCGCACCGGATTAATCATCGATGCCTACTTTTCTGCTACTAAGTTCAGGTGGCTATTAGATAAGTTTACAGATGTTGACCTAAACAATGTCTTAGCAGGCACTATTGATAGCTGGGTGTTGTGGAACCTCACAGGCGGAAAAGTCCATGCTACTGACCACAGCAACGCCAGCCGTACAATGTTGATGAATCTCAAAAGCTGTGAGTGGGATGAGAATTTACTAGAACTATTTCAGATTCCGGCTCATATTTTGCCCCAGATTCAGCCTAGTTTAGGAGTATTTGGAGTTACTGATGCTACTTTGTTGGGCGCTGAAATTCCTATTACTGCCATTTTGGGAGATCAGCAAGCGGCTCTATTTGGTCATGGCTGCGATCGCCCCGGTTTGATGAAATGTACTTATGGCACTGGTAGTTTTTTGGTTGCTCACACAGGTTCTGAAATTGTGCGGTCGCACCATCAACTCATTTCCACGGTGTCATGGACACAAGCAAATCCAAGAGGGACTTTAGATGTAGGCTATGCCTTAGAAGGTAGTATGTTTACTAGTGGAGCTTGTATTCAATGGTTACGCGATCGCCTCAAGCTGATTAAAACTGCTGCTGAAACTGAAGCAATGGCAAATCAGGTAACAGATAATGGCGGAGTATATTTTGTGCCTGCATTTAGTGGACTGGGCGCACCCTACTGGGATATGAGTGCTAGGGGAGCCTTTTTCGGCATTACCGCCAGTGTACAACCAGAGCATCTAGTACGCGCCGTGTTGGAAGCGATCGCTTACCAAGTTCTGGAAGTGGTGCAAGCAATTAATGCATCTAGCAGTACTCCAGTTGGGCGATTAACCGTAGATGGTGGAGCTTGCGAGAATAATTTTCTGATGCAGTTCCAAGCTGATGTATTAGGTATTGGAGTTGAACGTCCGATAATGCGCGATACGACCGTTCAGGGTGCAGCATTTGCAGCAGGTTTAGCCGTAGGATTTTGGGAGAGCTATGAAGTACTGGTGCAGCAACGGCAAATTGAACGTGTATTTGAGCCGAAGAGCGATGATCCATTATCTAACTTTGCTACTTGGCAAAAAGCAGTGAAACGCACTCTCGCTTGGGAGGAATAGATGCTTACTGCTCAGGCAAGACTTTAACTGAATGGTTACTAAAATTTTGTTCCAGATAACGTGGATCGCGTACTCCTACGTGCAAAACCAGTGCTGTAACTAATCCACCTATAGCTGCCACCAAGAAGGCAGTTCTATAGTCAATATTGTCCACTATCCATCCACCTAATAGGGGAGCAAGAAGCGTGGCAGGGGCAACAAGGGTATTGCCAAGACCAATATAGGCTGGTCGTTCGCGCTGGTTACCAAACTCTAAGGTCATTACCGCAGCAATATTTTGCAGAGCGATCATACCTATCCCTGCTCCTATAAACACCAAGTAAAAACAGCTTACATTTGTTGCTAGACCAGCTAAAACCGAACTAAACGCACAAACAACAGAACCAGTCTCCAAGACCAACTTGTGACCCCAGCGATCGCCTACCCAACCCAAAACCAATCCAGCAATAGTTTGCGTTACCATCAGCACACCAGTAATTATCCCAATAGATGCTTCTCCCATCCAATGTTGGTGTACGGCATAGAGTGTATAGAAGGGAAGTGGCATCAGTGCTAATTGTGAAAGCATACGTGTGATCACAAAGCAACGGAAATTCTTATCGCACCGGAGAATCACACTAAGACTGTCCCAAAATTCACGTCTAGTTTCAAAGGTAGATAATGGGTTACTTACTGGCTCCCGCGTCCTAGACATAAAAAACCAAGATAGAGCCATCGCAACGCTAGCACACAAAAAACAGAGAGCAAAGTTAAATGGCTGGGCAATTTCCTTGAGCAGTAAACCAGCTATCAGAGCACCAAAAATACTCATCAGATTAGCAGCCGCCGCCAAGGCACCATAAAAAATGCCAAGCCTTCCAGAAGGAATAATTTTAGCAACCATGCTTTGCCAAGCAGTAGCACTAAATCCGCTGCCTAGTCCCTGCCAAATGAGTATGGCAAATGTCAGATGTAAGATAGTTTGGCTATTGAGTTGTAGCTGTAATAAAGCGAGCAGTGCTAATCCAAAAAAAGGAAGTTTTTGGTGAATTGTCAACCACATTACAGTTGGTTTGTAATACTGTAGCCGAGCTATTTTATCAGCCGTCAATAGCTGAGGTAGTTGCCAACCTAAACGCGGAATAGCTGGAATCAGACCAATAAGCGATGAAGAATTGGTAAAACCGCTAACAAATAGAGGAATAATCGTGATATAGGAAGCAAAACCAGTTGCCAAACCAAAAAATGCACTTTCGGCAACATTGACAGTCAAGTTATGACGAAGGTCTTTTTGAATTTCAGAATTAAGCATTTTTATAGATATTGCAAGTGTAGATAATTACTTTTTTGCATATCAAATTCGGCTTTGTTCAAGCCACATTCAGATAATTAAAAATTTGAAAAATAACGCTATGAGTAATCAATTCCTCAGTCTGACGAGCGAGAAATATCTCTGTTATTTATTGCCCTTTTTAGTCAGGTTATGCCGGAATTGTGCTTCTCTAAAGTCTTGATAAACCTTGATTGAGCGATAGCTGGGCAAAGTAATGAAAATAGCGCTTATTACCACCCATACCCTCAGATTTGCCGAGTTTTATACTTTTAGCTTTAGCTCTAAGCTGAGTGGTACGTTGCTAGAGATAACATCTCTCCATTTATTACTCAAACAAGGTACATAGTTGCTAGAAACGAATGGACTTCTTCAGTAGCAAGGAGTTTATACAATGATGGTTTGCCTTTGCCCAGCTAGCATTTGACAAATCATTAATAACCTTAGTGCAGTTTATAAAATTAAACTCCTTGCGCTAAGTTGCTAAGTTAAGTAAGGAGGAGACACAGTTGCCAACATTGATGGCAGCAACTCTATTTTTTTACTCACTGATGATTTATTCCTCTATCTATTGGGGAAATTTGGACAGCATTGTAAACAGGTTTATGTTCTTTTTTTAGGCACTTACTTAAGTGGTAAGTAGCGAACAAAACCTGAGCTTCATAAATTGTTCCCAGATGGCGCACTTAAATTATCATTGGAGAATATTTTTGTAAAAAATCCCAAATTATGCATCTGCAATCTTTTTGGCAATTTATGCTCTAGCAACTTAAAACAAATACTGTAAACCGCGATTGTACTGATAGCTTGGGAGAGTAAAGTATTGCTAGAGCAATCGCCTGTATTGTCCGGGCGTATTTAGCAGTAGGGAGAGGATAAAGTAGAATTTGAAAACAGATCATCAAAGCGTCGAATGGCACGCTTGTTAAGCTGAAAGCCTTGAATAATAACGGCTTTTGGTAAATCATCTGCTTGTCAAGATTGAGAATACGCCAAGTAGGTTTGATGTTGAAGCGGCACTCATGCAGGCGATCGCAAAAGGTTGAAAGCGATAAAATACTAGTGTAAAACCCAGGTATGGAAAGAAAGCGTGACTCATTACTGTCAAGTCTGCGGAGTTTTTCAGTAGGTAATTATCTAATTAGGACTTACACACAAGAGATCCCCCAACCCCCTTAAAAGGCACAACTATTGCGTGGTAAGTTTGATTTGGGGTGTAAAGTCCTATCTTTAACTTTGATAACTGACAGCTGTTTTAATACACTACTGACATCTCAGGATGCTGAACGCATGATTACTAAACCGAAGATTTTCATTGATGGCGAATCAGGAACCACAGGCTTACAAATTTACTCACGTCTCAATCAACGCGATGATATCGAGTTAGTTAGCATTGAGGCCTCTAAACGTAAGGATGCAAGTGAGCGAGCTAAACTAATCAATGCCGTCGATGTTGTTATTCTCTGTCTACCTGATGATGCAGCCCGCGAAGCTGTTAGCTTAGTAAGTAGTACTACGGTTAAGATCCTTGATGCTAGTAGTGCCCATCGCACGGCTAAGAATTGGGTATATGGCTTTCCTGAACTAAATCCAGGACAACGAGAGAAAATTGCCAGCGCCCAGTTTGTCAGCAATCCAGGATGTTATCCCACAGGATTTTTGGCTTGTATCCGTCCGTTGATTGCCAAGGGACTTTTAAAGAGTAATTTTCCTATCACTGTTAACGCAGTGTCAGGCTACTCTGGTGGCGGCAAGAATCTCATCAAACAATACCATACCTTCCATGAACAGGAAGCTGGAGCAGAGTCGCTTTATCCCTATGGCATCTATGGTTTGCAGTTTGGACATAAGCATGTCAAGGAAATGCATTATTACTCAGAGTTAGCATCGCCGCCGCTATTCGTACCAGCGGTAGGGGATTTTGAGCAAGGGATGCTAGTTCAGGTGCCTTTGCCGCTGGGGACTTTGGATAATCCACCATCAGGTGAGGTTATTCATCAAACAATTGTTAACTACTACCAAAGTGAAAAATTTGTGCAGGTAGCTCCATACCAAGATTCTACTCTGCTACGAGACGGAATATTTTTGGATGCGATTGCAGTGAACGGCACTAATATTGTTCAGGTTTTTGTATTCGCAAATGACACTACCAAAGAAGCGTTGCTAGTTGCTCGTCTTGATAACTTGGGCAAAGGTGCATCGGGAGCCGCAATCCAAAACTTAAACATCATGCTGGGCTTTCCAGAAGAGTTGGGATTGTTATGAAAGGCTCAGATTCCCGACTTTTTTAACAAGTCGGGAATATTGGTTAATAACTTCTGATTTTTGGACTTTCAGCAACTTTTGTTGATTTCTATTTCAGTTTCTCAAACAATTGAATTACATGATGCTCAAAGCCTCTATTTCGCTCTTGAACTGATTCAATTAAAGGTTTATCAAAAAGATTAATCACATACTTGCCTAGTTGAATTCCTAAAGGTTTTAAATGTCCACCCTCTAAAGTTTGTAGAAATTCTTGGGGTGGTTTTTTTAGAATATTAGTAAACCATTCACAGGTTAATTTAGCAATATTATCTGACTTAAAACAAACTAAACCCATGATATTAAATAGCCCACTATCCTTGATTAAGTTATGGGTTTCTTCAACGGTTGGTTTCACACCCCAACCAAGTTTATCGATGATATCCGCTAAAAATTGAGGACGAATTGCGCTCCCTGTATCAGCAATAGCAGGTGCTAATAGGATAGAAACCTGCCCCTTAATGAAGACACTGTTAATTTTTATTTCCTGACCTACATAAGTGTAAATTAGTTTCCGAACTTCTACAATTTTTTGTTTAAGCTCATCATACAGAATGTTAATATCTGCAATGACACTTTTTATCTGTGACTCATCCGAAGTATGAGATAGCAGGTTGCGAATAAACTTTTCTCTATCTTGAGGCTCTGGAGGTAAAGCAGTAAATCCTTCTAACAGGGAGATATATTTACAGCCAAGGCTATGTCCAATCCAAGAAAAGTTTTTATCATCTAGATAGGCTTCATAATCATATCCCTCAACACTTGCCATCCTCACAAGCTCTGGTAGAATTTCATACTGCTCCCTCATGAGAAAACCAGCTTCTACATAATGGTTAAAACTAAAATTAAATGGCAGAAGAATAATTGTATATCCCTGCTCAAATAGGCATTGAAGTAGATAGCGATAAAAAAGCATGGGGCCAAATGTACCAAAAAAAGCCCCTGCAATAAATTGAATTACTCCTTTAGGCTGTGGATGCAGAGCAACCCAACTGTGAGAAACGGGTTTAAATCTCAGCTTGATATTTGTATTTACCATGACTTAGCAATGAGTGTATCTCATTTTGGTAGGTGTATACTTTACCTCCAAATTGAAGCTGCTGCTTTTCGGATTCTTTAAAAGTTTTTTTGGATAACTGAGATGCTCGCCCTCGTAACATAGTAAACGCAGTTGGCTCTCAAAGCATTTATGAAAGGTAGTGGAGAGTAGGAAATAATGTAGTTCAATAGTGAAATTGAATTGGCGTAAAACTTCTAATGGACTCTTTGATATTTCGGCAATTTCTTTAGAGAGAGTAATATTTTAGACAAATAAAAAACATATTAAATTCAATCAAGCTCGTAGTTAGTATATTTATACACTTAAAAACATGAAAAATATTTAATTCCCAGAAGCTAAATAAAATGTAGCGGTCAATATCAGTAAGCTTCTTGTTGAGAGCATATTAAAAGCTCAAATTTTCTTCTAAAGTCTGATTCGTGAAAGCTAGATGCAAAGGGCATTTAGGTGATTTCAATCACACTTTTTTTGTTCATACTCTTGACATGGTTGATGATGACAGGTTATAAACCTTGAAGAAAAATAAATCAGTCTGCCTAATCCACTATATTCCCTGAAAAGTTTTGTGAGTAAGGGTAAACCGGAGCGGAGGAACCAAGTTTGGGGCGTATTTTGAAGAAAGTTAGCAGTTAATAAATTCATAACTCCTAACTCATAACTTTCTTAAGAAGGACATCTCTCAGTCCTAGCCCGTCAGCTAACTTCGTCGGCATTGAGAAGAGACTGAACGAGCAGCATTCTTAACAAGTAATGCCATGTTCTCGTCAGTGTCCTTTGGCTGGTAACTTTGCGGTTTGTTGTGCCTGCCCTCGACGTTGAAAGAAAGGATAATATTATCTTGATTTCTGGCGTTTGAGGCAGGATTAATTGCCTTGAGGTGAAAATCAGCTATGTTCCAGAATAAGAAACATCGCATTGCCCTAATTTCTGTTGATGGTGACCCGGCGGTTGAAATTGGTCAAGAAGAGGCTGGAGGTCAAAATGTCTATGTGCGTCAAGTAGGTTATGCCTTAGCAAAGCTTGGTTGGCAAGTGGATATGTTCACTCGTCGTAGTAGTCCTGAACAAGCTGCCTACATTCAACATAGCCCAAACTGTCGTACTATTCGGTTAAAAGCGGGCCCAGCTAAGTTTATTGGGCGAGATAACTTGTTCGACCATTTACCTGAATTCATCGAAGAATTCCAGCAATTCCAGTTGCGCCAAGGGTTTCATTACTCCTTAATTCATACCAACTACTGGTTATCATCTTGGGTCGGCATGGAATTGAAAAAGCAGCAACCACTGATTCAGGTACATACTTACCACTCTTTAGGAGCGGTTAAATACAGAAGTATTGGTGATGTTCCCGTAATTGCTACCCAGCGATTAGCTGTAGAAAAAGCCTGCTTGGAAACTGTAGACTGTGTGGTTGCAACTAGTCCGCAAGAGCAAAAACATATGCGGTTACTCGTTTCCAGTAAAGGAAACATTGAAATGATTCCCTGTGGCACTGATACTGATAAATTTGGAGAAATTCAGCGGTCTGCGGCGCGGGAAAAGTTGGGAATTGCACCAGATGCCAAAATGGTTCTCTACGTTGGTCGCTTTGACCGCCGCAAAGGTATTGAAACCTTGGTACGAGCTATTGCCAAATCTAGTTTAAGAGGTGAAGCTAATCTCCAGCTAGTGATTGGGGGTGGTAGCCGTCCAGGTCAGAGTGATGGAATAGAACGCGATCGCATTGCTAGCATTGTTACTGAACTCGGATTAGAAAATTGTACAACCTTTGCTGGTCGCTTAGATGAAACTGTCCTCCCCTTCTACTACGCCGCCGCTGATGTCTGCGTAGTGCCTAGTCACTATGAACCTTTTGGTTTAGTTGCCATTGAGGCAATGGCTAGTAAGACTCCTGTCGTCGCTAGTAATGTTGGTGGGCTACAGTTTACTGTTGTACCAGAAGTCACAGGGTTACTTGCGCCCCCCAAAGATGAAGTAGCTTTTGCTGCTGCCATAGACCGCATTCTCATCAACCCAGCTTGGCGAGACCAGTTAGGTGAAGCGGCTCGACAACGGACAGAAATTGCCTTTAGTTGGTATAGTGTAGGATTCCGACTGACTCAACTTTACACTCGTCTGCTGGCTCCAACTGCACCTAATACCCGAACTCGGATTGCAGCTTAATTTTTCCAGCTTTGAACGCGGAACTAATATCATCAGAGCGGTTTTGCCGTGCCCAAATAGTCAAACACAAACTACTCAACCTAGTTAATTAGGCAGTCAGAATTATGCTGAATATCGGAGATTATGCTTTGCATCAAATAACAGGGCAAGTTGGTCAAGTTTGTGGTTATGGACATCAAGTAATGGATGGAGTTTACATAACCACCCTCAAAGTCAGAGTGAGCAAGCATAAAGGAACTCGTCATCAAAGCAGATTTGTCGAGGATGCTTACTCCACTTGGGTACTCACAAACGCAGGATAAACTAATAGATTTATTTTTCTGCGTTTATATAGAAAAACAAATCTAATAGTCCACCACACCAACTTTTATGAGTGAATAAGTTCGTAGTCAGGACTTTAGTCCTTGATTTGAGACTACAAACCAAGCATAAAGTACTAGTTGATTGGCTGCGATTTTAGCAGCATTTTGAAGATAGCGGGGAAAGTTCACTGAACTTTCCCCGCTTCAATTTGGCTAAAGAGTTTTTTTGAAACATCAAATTTATCAGTAAATCAAGACCAGTTAGCCATTGCAGGCAGCGATTTGTGTGTAATAAAGCTTGTACAATTGTCAAGGCGGTTTTTACTGCCAGAATACTTCTCAGGTGTAAAATTTATCGACAGCAAAATTGTTCTACTTTGTGTTTTTCCATCCTTCACTTGTGGCTAAAATACCCCAAGTTAGGCGCTCATATCTTGCAATAGATAACTTTTACCCTTATGACTGGAGAGCAAAATCTTGGGAATAGAACTACGCAGTTTCGTATTTCTCGACAGCCTGCAACCTCAACATGCAGCATATATGGGAACAGTAGCCCAAGGCTTCTTACCATTACCAGGAGATACATCACTGTGGATTGAAATCTCTCCTGGTATCGAAATTAATAAAATTACGGATGTAGCTCTGAAAGCTGCCTCTGTTCGTCCGGGAGTACAGGTAGTTGAACGACTGTACGGACTATTGGAAGTTCATTCTAGCTCCCAAGGTGAAACGCGAGCTGCTGGGCAAGCAATTTTGGCTGCATTGGGAGTCCGAAAAGACGAATGTCTCAAACCGCGTGTTGTTTCTAGCCAAATTATCCGCAATATCGATGCTTACCAAACACAACTTATTAATCGCACGCGACGGGGACAGCTATTACTAGCAGGGCAAACGCTGTATGTATTAGAAGTGGAACCTGCTGCTTACGCCGCACTAGCTGCGAATGAAGCTGAGAAAGCGGCATCAATCAACATTCTTGAGGTTCAAGCTGTAGGTAGTTTTGGACGGCTTTACTTAGGTGGACATGAAAGAGATATTCTAGCAGGTGCGGCGGGAGCTTTAACGGCGATTGAAAGTGTAGCTGGTCGGGCAAATCCTTTGGGTATGCGTCAGGAGTAAAGGAAAGAAAATGGCAAATCGAGAGCATCTAGCTTTACTGAAAGCAGGTGCAGTTACATGGATTGAGTGGAGAAAGAAAAATCCCCAGATTGAACCAGACCTCAGCGCTGCAAACCTCCAAGGAGATAACCTCAGAGGCGCAAACCTCCAGGGGGTAAACTTGAACAAGGTGGATTTAGGTAATGCTTTACTCGTGCGGGCAAACCTTAGTGGTGCCGACCTCAGTAGTGCCAATCTCTACAAAGCCTTTCTTGTTGAAGCTAACTTGAGTGATGCTAACTTCAGTGTTGCTAACTTGAGTGGTGCTATACTTACGCAGGCAGATTTGAGTCATGCCAATTTCATTGGAGCCGACTTGAGTAACGCGAATCTTAGAGGCGCTGCGATCGCTCATGCTAATCTAATTGGGACTGACTTAAGAGGCGCTAACTTGAGAGATGCCGATTTAGGTGCAGCGAAGCTAATACGAACTAATCTTTCTTTTGCCAACCTCATTGAAGCTAACTTGATTGCGGCTGACCTCAGCGAGGCGAGTTTGTACGAGGCGGAAGTTTTGGGGGCTTATCTTTACAAAACTGACTTATACAAAGCTAATCTAAACAAGGCTCACCTAAGTGGTGCTTACCTGCTGCAAGCTAACCTAAATGAAGCTGATTTGAGTCAAGCTGACTTGAGTTGGACTAACCTTAGAGGCGCGAATTTGGCAGGGGCGAATCTCAGAGGAGCTAACCTTAGAGGAGCCGACCTTAGGGGAGCTAACCTCAGCGGCGTAAATCTTCAGGAGGCAATTATGCCTGACGCTTCAAGGCACAATTAATTAACAAGAAAAAGTAATTGACGTTTACATTCATTTTCTGAGCTTAAACTTGTTTGTAATGCAAAATCACCCGGCACCGCTGAGTTAATTAGCTTAATTAAGCTTGAATGAATTGGAATGCTCCCTATATTTTGGCAATTACCATTGTGAAAAAGGATGTTTTACTAAATTGCTGTTGAAATATCTGAAGTCATCTGAAACTTCTTGTCCAATCCAACTTGGTAGTTCAATTTCTTGATTTTCATCACTGAGTTCAACTTCTGCTAATATTAATCCTTTATTAACACCATCAAACTCATCTATTTCCCAAATCAAGCCACCCGACTCTATTTTATATCTGATTTTTTCTATAAAGGGACGTTCACATAATGTTTCAAGTATTTCTTGAGCATCTTTAACAGGAATAGGATACTCAAACTCTAATCTCGAATATTTGATATTAGGGCCTTTAATAGTCAAATAACTTTTTTCTCCTACTATACGTATACGTACAGTAGCTTTGTCTTGTGTGGCAATGTATCCTTGACGATATACACTACCTTCAGCTAATTCTCTCCAACTATCTCCTCTCACTAAATATTTGCGCTCTATTTCTTTCGCCATTTTACTTACCCTGATTGTGTGATTTTGTAGATCAAAAAACTAAGTCATTTTCAAAAAATAACTCCATGCGATCGCTCCAAAGTCAAGTTACACTATCCTCTTAAAGGAGTTTTAGCTGAAATTAACATGTATAAGCATTGCTCTACCCCTACAACGTGGTCTATTTACCTGAAAATAGCTGTAAGTTCTTCTTTCGCTAAAGCTAATGCTTGATGAGCATTTTTAAACTTTGTTTCATCTGTAAATTTATGACCAAAGCACTTTAAATAAGCTTCCAGATACCGAATACGTAAGCGTGGATCAGCCGGACTCTGAAGAAAAGGGAGGTCAGCTTCAACCATGAACCGGATAGCCAACAAGGGGATAGGGCTACGAAGTGGACGAAAGTTTGGGTTGTGTAGACCAGGACTTTCATTACGTTTATGAAATTCTCCGATCATCAGTCCTGACTCAACAAATAAAGGTTTAAGTTTTTGTTGGACACTATCTACTAGTTTAGGAGCATCTTCTATATGGATGTCAGGAAAGATAAGTAAAAAAGCTCTATTTATTGCTAATTCCTGTTCTTTAACTTCCATCTTAAGAAAGATATCTCGGTAGCGTCCAACAACCTCTTCTAATTGTTCTGGATACAAATCTTTTGTGTGAATAACTGCCAGACGAATACTATTTGACTTGAGGGAGTAAGGCACAAAAGGGCAAACTGCACCGGGTCTTCCTAAATGAGGATGAGGTCTTCCTAAAAAATTTTTCACCCACTCCATAATTTCAATCAAGTAAGGAAGGTCTTCGTTTTGCTGAAGTTGTTCTATTTCAAGAGTTGTATAAAGTTCCATGAGCTTGGGTGAAATGGAGTAATTGTTTAATCTGAATGCAAAATTACTTTTAAAAAATGATTTTTCTGAAACTAATTATTGTCTAAGTGAATAAAATCAGCCTTTATTTTTTCTATTTTGGGTTAATTTGTGGCTTGTAGCAGATAAAATAATTTAATGTTTTTGTGAATTTAAATAGGGTTACGCCAATAAATACACAAACATATTTTCGTACCAAGTAAATTGTGTTCATTTATTTTTGGCATTTTCGCTAGAATACATATGTATTATCCAGTAGATGCTCCTACTTTTTTACACTTTTAAGCTTCTATTATTTTTAGTAAATATATTATAAAGTTTATGTCTAAATATTTATTTTTATTGTAAAAATTTAGTATAGATTTAATAGCAACTATACATTTAATATCAAGTTAGTATAATTAAATCTAACAAGTTAATTATCTATTAATCGTAGGGGAGGCGGGATAAGCGGCGACTTTTGCCATTTTCCGTACCCCTACGCTACCCTGTACACACAAGCTCTAAAAACAGTTTGATAAAGATTTCCTCGTTAACAGGCTCCCGCCGGGAAATGCATTCACTAGGCTCCGCCTCCAGCCAGACACGCATTGAAGCAAAGCCTCTAATAGCCATTCCTATGCGGAGCATGAGAACGAGGGAAGAGTGGGAAGTTGAGCTTTTTTCGATTTGCGTGTACGTTATGCATACCCTTAGGCAAGCTACTCACAAAATTGGATATTTGTTGAATTGGAAGTCCCTTATTTCTCAACAAATTCTTTCACCACTGCCATAGCATCAGGAGGAATCTGCGTAATTAGGCGAAATGGAAATGCCGCAGTTGAAGCAAACTGGGCATAATCTGATGTCAGAAAGATAGCGTAGTTTTTAGCTTCTGGAGTCATCTGTGCAGCAAAGGCCAAGGCTATAGCTTTAACGTACTTACGAACCTCAGCCGCTTCTTCACCCACAACTTCACCGCCACTAATTGGTGTATTCGGTTGTTTTACCTGATCCAAAGTGGTACTGGGGTCTTTTACACTTAGATGAGTACCCCCAACTATACCAATTAGCCATTTTGGGGATGGGATTTTGTCAAATCCCACAATCTGTTCAGTTAAAGCTGGGGTAGTTTTATCTGCGGAACCAGCTAAAACTAGGGTAGGAACTTGTACCTTAGTTAACCCAGTTTCGCCAAAAATCAGAGAAGTTGTAGGATTGAGAGCGATCGCCTGTTTGATTCTAGTATCCCGCAGTTGATAGCTATTTTCAGGTAGCTCTTGAGCGATACACTGCATACCTTCTGCCAGACTTAAGACAACCAAGTTTTTTTTGCAGCGTTGTTTGAGTCGTTCCAGTTGTAACTCGGCTCCAGCAACTGTTAAAGCTGTACCACCACCAAATGAATAGCCAACAACCATCGCGTTTGTGGTTGCAAGTTTCCTAGCAAGGGGATTATTAGTTGTTTGGTTAAGTTTTTCTAATTCGTCGAGAACAAAACTAATATCTTGAGGACGATTTAAAAACTCCTGAGGCTTCACAACTCTGGTTTTACCTTGTAATGCTAAGTTAGTATTTGCCTCATTACTACCGGGATGTTCTAAAGCTGCTACTACATAACCGTGGGATGCTAAATGTTCTGCCAGGTAACGCAAGTCCGTGCGGACTGACCCGAAGCCGTGAGAAAAGACAATTACGGGTTTATTGGCAGTTGCAGCAGTTGACCAGTAAATATCAACTGGAATTTTACGGTCGCGCTTTTGGTCATTCAGGCTTAAGTTAAGTGTTTTTACTTGAGCGCTTCCTGGTTGGCTGGGATCAAAAGAGAAAGCAATCTGCGGTGTTTTGGAGTCCAGTTGAGAAGCGATGTCTGACGACAAGCCGCTACGTGTCAACGCCAGCATAAATTGCTGGGTGCGCCAAAAAGCTGTATTCAAACTCCCTGCAACTATAAAAGCCTGTGGCAAATCAATTTCTAGGCGTTTACTGGGATAAGCGGCGATAAAGCTCAGTATAGAAAGACCCTCTGGTGCCGTAGAGCCTAATACCAATCCTCCTCTGAGTGCTTGTACCCCAGCTTTGTCCTTTCGGGCTAAGGCTGTAGCGAGGTCATTGAGAATACTTGTACCAATCTGGGTATTAACTAACCTATTAATGGTGACAACATTCATCGGTATATTCATACCCAGCGCTCCCAAGAGGAAGCGGCGTTGTTGTTCAGATAATCCTTTAGCGTAAGGCTGCAAACTCGCAGGCAATTCCCCAGTTTTTGCAGCCTTTCGCAACTCAGCAAGCGAGATGGTTTCTGTAAATAAACCCAAACGCACAACAACTGTGTCAGCCGCAATGGCCGAAGTATTTACCCCGAACTGTGTAAGTGCAATTGCACCAAAGAAACTCGCAACTGCCTTAAGACTTCGCCAACTTCTTCCCATAAACATTTATACAAAGTGTTACTTACGGGAATATAACGAATATTTATGTATTTGACTACCCCATTAATTACCTAGAAATACAAGCAGATTTTTTCTTGAACTTAATAGCGAGCGCCCTGATCTCCTCAAAGCATCTGCTGATCCGAACAAAGTTCATCCAAAACATAACAAAAACAACAAATTGTAGAATTAATCACAACTAAAAATTTGAGCATAAATCAGTGTTAACAGCGACAAAAGTCCGATTGTTTCTCAGCTATTTTTAATACTGTAACGAAGCTCTAGAACAGGGTAAGCGATGCCTGCGGCGGTAAACTACGCATCTAGAGTCTGAACTTTTTGTGGGCTGATGTCTTGATTGCTATTTTTTTGACAGGAAAGTTTAACCTACCGCTTAATGTTTTGTCTTTGCCCTTTAGAACGTGTTGCAGAGGTGTTGCAGGTGGATAGTTTTACTGCTGTAGCTGCATTATCATTACTCATCAAATTCTAACAGCCGCATCAACAATTTTTCTTGGCTTTATGCATCGCAGACTCCGCTATATTTTAATTTTGTTGCTCTCCCTGAGTATTATTCCACTGTGGTGGCCTGTGAATGATTCTGATTGCAATTTCGAGGATTTTTTAGCATCAACAACTACAAATTTTCAAGTCCATGCCACTAAGGTTATTGTTCAGCCGTGGCGTGGTCGTCACCATGTATATGGAATCTTTATGATTCCTGATGAATACAAACAAGCTCCATTTTTTGTGTTAACAGTCCAAGGTGCTGGCAGTTACTGTTCAAAACAATTTGGTCATAAAAAAAAATTTAATGGTGTCTTTGCTGAACCAGGAACTTATCTAGTAAGGAAGTTTATTAGAACTCGAACGGCTCTGCGGCTGATTCTCCAAGGTTTGTACTTTCAGATTAATGATAAAAAGAATTGGACATTAACTTTCCCTGAACTAAAACCTAGTCAACATAATTCATAATTCAGCTTGGTGGTTGAGTTTCCAAAACCTCATTTTTCTCTAGCAAGGCAGTAGTAGCATTAATTACAATCTGTGCTGCTCCTGTGAAAAACGATCGCTCGATAGTCGCAGGAACATCGGTAAGCTTATGATAGTGCGGACTCCGCAAATTTGCGGTATCTGTGACCAGCACAGCACCCACACCCTGATACCAAAATGGTGCATGGTCGCTGCGTAGAGTGTCTGGTGTCAGTAAACCTTTAAAAGGAATTGGTAATGTTAGGACTGGTGGCAGATTTGATTCCTGTTTATTCAGGGCGGTTGAAGGGAGTATCTGTGAGTTTTGAAAGGCACTCAGTAAAGGCAAATGTTCTGTATCACCAACTATTGCCAAAAAGTCGCCTTTGTCGCTGGGCGGCGTAACAGGCAATCCAGCAGGGTATTTCTGGCACCCAGATGTGTAACATGCATAACCCACCATATCCATAACGATCGCTCCACCCAAATTTTGCAAGCGTGCTGTCTTGCTCACGAAAGCCTGACTACCCAAAAGTCCTGCTTCTTCTTGGTCGAAAAAAGCTAGCTGTAACGTCCGTGGTGTGGGACGGGAACCAAGCAACCGCGCTACTTCCAGCGCTACAGCTATACCACTAGCGTTATCATCAGCACCAGGGGATAAGGCAACAGTGTCGTAATGTGCTCCTACGAGAATTGCTCCAGATGCTTTGTTAGTTCCTGGGCGTTCGGCAAAAATATTTACACCGTTGGAGAACTTTTCTAATTTGGGCTTCCAGCCTAATTTTTTCAGTTCAGTTGTGATATAAGTGCGAGTAAGCGATCGCTCTTTTGTTGTGTAGCGCTGAAAATTCAACTTTTGGATATGAGTTAACAGCTTGTCAGCAGACACTTGCGGCGCACTGTCAACTTCCTTTGACTCTGGCTGTGGTTGGGGTGTTTCCACTGGAATGCTCTCAACAATTTCTGGTGAGGGACGTTGTTCAAAAAACGTGCTACCCCTACTACCCACCACTGCAACTGCCATCAGCACCAACAGCATCAGCCAAATCCATTTTTTCATGTGATTATATCCTTGGCTTCCAGACTTAGGGTAGCGCGAATCCCTAGGCAGAATGAACTAGACTTCTTGCAAAAATGTGAATAAGTGAAAAGGGAACCACAGATGAACATCGATGTTCATCTGTGGTTGAATCTCCAAAACATAGACTTTTGCAAAAGTTCTAACACCACATTTGTTAACAAATGTGCTATCGAAACTTGCTCCTACTTAGTACAGGATTTTATAAATACGAATCTATACCAAGTTCCGAATCACTGGTGCAGGGTCTGGAAAACTATCTAAATTACAGAAAATCCTTTCTGACCGCCTTCAAGCCAAGCAAGGTAAACGCAAAGTTCTCATTGCTTGGGCTGGTAACAATAGTAAATACCAAGCTGAAAAAATTAGAGATGTCATTTTTAAGCATCCACAGATTGAAACCTTCATTTTAGATATTGATGGAAGTTCAAGATCAGCTTGGCTTCAAGAAACTGAACAGATTCTTTCAACAGTGGACTTTGGTATCCTCTGCTTGCCTAAGGAATGCCTTGAACAAGCATGGGTTAATGTTTTGGTCGAGTGTGGTTCGCGATCTCGACAATTGCCCCGATTCTTCTGATTTATTGCAGCTTAAAGAAGAATATCTGCGTGAGCAACTTGATGTTTTCCAAAAATAGCGAGATACTATTCGGGAAACACTTGACGCAACTTTTGGAAATCGACATCAATCCAATTATCCAGAGTCTTCTACCGAAGCTTCTATAGAGGTAGTCACAAAGTATTACTCCTAATGTATTTCTTAAGTACATTAGCTTGAGTAATTTCCAAAAAGGTCGGATTTTATTCTCAGTTAGATAGCCATATTTTCAATAGGTGATTTAGCCTCTTAATTTTCAGCACCTCACAAAATGGCACTGCTACCGTCATAATCAAGTTTGACGGTTTGTCTTTTGACAGCGATCGCAACTTCACTTACAGTGCCGCACTAGAGGAATGCTGAGTACTGGGTACTGAGCAAAGAAGAAGAGAAAACAATTTCTTCTTAATTCTTCAAAATCTTTATTCTGACACTCAGGACTCATGACTCAGAACTCAGGACTTTTTTTATGGTAGATTTACTGCTGATCACAATCCTGGGGTTCCTGGGGAGTTTTGGACATTGCTTTGGGATGTGTGGCCCTCTAACAGTGGCGTTTTCCCTATCTCATCAGCCGAAAATTCCACAAACAGTCTCCTTGGGACGGACATCAACCTTAGAAAAGTCCGACACTTGGCAACAGCAATTAAAATTTCATATCTTGCTAAATCTGGGGCGGATGTTGAGCTATGCTTTAGTCGGTGCTGGCATTGGGGCACTGGGTTCGGTATTGCTACAAGGTGGACAGCTAGCGGGTGTTGGCAGTGGTTTTCGCCGCTGGATGGCAATTCTGACTGGTGTAATGCTGATTTGGTTTGGCTTAGGACAAGTAAAACCCGATTTGTTGCCGCGCATTCCCGTGTTACACCCTTTATTACAAGGTAGTTTACACGATCGCCTGAGTGCGGGAATGATCAAGCTTTCCTTCAAAACCAAATGGTGGACACCATTGCTTTTAGGGATGACTTGGGGTTTAATGCCCTGTGGTTTCCTGTATGCTGCCCAAATTAAAGCCGCTGAAACTGGCAATTTATGGATGGGTGGAGTAACTATGCTGGCTTTTGGGCTGGGAACTCTGCCCACTATGCTAGGTGTAGGCGTTTCCACCTCATTGGTAAGTAAAGACAGGCGCAGTCAGTTGTTTCGATTAGGTGGTTGGGTGACACTCACTATTGGCGTCATCACCTTATTGCGGACTGGTGACACAATGGTAGATTACACCGGACACGCCGCGTTAATCTGCTTAATCTTGGCACTAATTGCGCGTCCTATTAGTGGCTTGTGGGCTTCACCACTGCGTTACCGCCGGGGCTTAGGAGTGGGAGCTTTTGTGCTTTCTGTGGTTCACACCGTCCACATGATAGAACACTCATTGCAATGGAATTTTGCCGCCTTTTCTTTCCTGCCGCCAGAATTTCAGTGGGGTATGGCTGCGGGTGCTGTAGCATTGGTATTAATGTCCCCCGCCGCTTTAACGAGTTGGGAATCTTTGCAGAAATCTTTGGGCAAGCGTTGGCGACAGATTCATCTATTGGGTGTGCCAGCCTTGCTCTTGAGCGCCATTCATGCCGTGTTGATTGGTTCCCATTACCTGGGTTCCTTGCAATCAACTTGGGGAAATAAATTAGCGGCAGTACTGATGGTAATTATTACCCTCGGTGTATTGATGGTGCGATCGCGCTTTTTTTGGTCAAAGTTAGCCGTAGAAAAGTTTTATGTCCCCCCAACCAAATCGCGGTAAATCATCCTTATTTTCTGGCTTCATCCCAACGAGTCAAAAACAGAGGCTTTGCCCGCTCAAAGGTATTTCCTGGCATCAAGGAACAATAAAGTATTTATTATTCCTGAGTTGCTTAGTTATACCAATAACTAATCTTTCCTCTGCCTCTGCTCATAAGGTGGAGATAGCAGGAGATGTCGGCGGCACCCTCCACATTGAACCAAATGATAATCCCCGGGCTGGAGAACCAAGCCAAGCTTGGTTTGCACTTACCCGCAGAGGTGGAAGGGTGATTCCCCTCTCACAGTGTAATTGTCGGTTGGCTGTTTATGCCCAACCCTATGCAGCTGGAGAGCCACCACTGTTAGAACCACAATTAGAACCTGTGGCAGCTGAACGCTATCAAGGCATCCCAGGTGCGGAAGTTGTCTTTCCTAAGCCAGGTATTTATGAGTTGCAACTAAATGGTAAACCAGTCTCTGGGGCAAGATTCAAACCGTTTGAGTTCAAATTTGAAGTTACTGTGGCCGGTGGATCTACGCAAAACACACGAAACCAACGAAATGTCAATGGCGATTTAGTAGAGGGTGAATCTCAGCAATTACCAATTTGGGCGATCGCACTTCCAATTCTCGGATTTATCGGCATTTTAGTTGTCGTACTGCGAAGCATGAGAAGCGGTAGCGAGTAGGGAGCGGGGAGTGAGGGCAGGGGCAAGGGGAGCAGGGGGCTGTCTCTTATACACATCTCCGAGCCC
>NZ_WBKL01000093.1:0-17994 GCF_015714705.1 Nostoc sp. NZL
GTACAAGGTTGGTGGTTCACTCAAACGTCTTAAAGCCGCAGAAACATTTCTTTGGCAAGGTCAGCTAGATTTAGCGATCGCACTATTTGTTGATTTGAAAAAAAAGCCTGCACAAAATTTTATCAGCTATCTTAAAAAGCATTCAGGACGAATAGTTAACTACGAGTATTTTTCTACTGAAGGTTTATGTTCTATTGGTTCTGGCGCTGTGGAATCAGCTGTGAAACAGATTGGTAAACGTTTAAAAATTTCCGGCGCACAGTGGAAATTAGAAAACGTACCTCGGATGCTACAACTTCGATCTGCTTATCTCAATGGTCAGCTTACTACCTGATATTTTTGCAAAGGTGAGATGCTCCCCTCCGCTTTTCTTTATGGAATTTCATAAGTAATTTCTTAAATTTGCGCTTATGTAACCAGAAAAACAAATAGCTTGATTGCAAACTTCAGAAAAAATAGTAGTTATTGTTACGCCAAAACGCAAATAACGCGGGTAACATTATAAAAACCTCACCCTATAAACAAGGTGAGGCAAAGCTGTTTATCTTTGTGTCCTATTAGCAGCTGTCCTCCAGACTATGACTTTTTAAGTAATTATCCTGAAGGGGATAAAACTTAATTACACTTTGTCTAAAGTATTAGACAATAAAGTACCCCACAAGGGTGATAAATGACTTGACAAAAGTCTGCTATTATGCGTTATTAGCTAAAACAAAGGAGTTTGCAATGCATCGACAAATGTGCTGGTTACCTAAGTCTGGTGGCGACGGAGAAAAAATTTTGTATTTGCAGACAGAACCCAATCAACCTTGGCGTCCCTACACAGCTTTTGGACATTTCACAGTTCCAGATTATCAAATACCAGGTGGTTCTAAAGGTTGGGCAACTTATCAAAAACTTCTCAAAGCAGGTTGGACACTAGTACCTAGCGCACGGGCAAACGAGTTTGGCAGCAGCAGCTACGCAGAGTCAAAAGTCCAAAATCAATAGCCTAAGGAGGCAGGAGGGAAGAAAGCTGCATAGTTATTTTGACCGTGCTGTACTAGTTTTCATAAACCTCTGGGGGAACCTTCACCGCGAGGATCAGCCGCCCCTTCTAGAGTTCCATCAGATGTTACAGCGATCGCATTACCATTACCCCAAGGAGTAGTTTCCTTAATTTTATGCCCCCGACGGCGTAAGTCTTGTACAGTCAGAGCATCCAAACCCCAAGATTCTACGCGCAACTCATCTGGAAGCCATTGATGATGTATGCGTGGAACAGAAACAGCTGCACCAACATCCATGTTGTATTCCAGCACATTCAGGATTACTTGCAAAACCTGGGTGATGATAGTGCTACCACCAGGCGTACCTGCTGCCATACGGAAATGACCGCTTTCTGTAACAATTGTGGGAGTCATGCTGGATAAAGGAGTTTTACGGGGCGCAATGCTGTTGGCATCATTACCAACTAAACCAAAGGCATTAGGCACTCCTGGCGCAGCCGCAAAATCATCCATCTCATTGTTGAGGACAATTCCAGTTCCTGGCGTCACCACACCAGCACCAAAGCTGAGGTTAATCGTGAAAGTCAGACTTACGGCGTTGCGTTCTTCATCCACAACAGTAAGATGACTGGTTTCAGGAGATTCATGCCGAGTTGCGTGCATTTTTAGAGACTGATCAGATAAATTCTGATTATTAGCTTGACTAAAACGTTGTAACGTCTTTTTGTCTACTGGCTTGACCTCGGTCGAAGGTCTAGCCATTTGCATATTTATTTCTTGACGGCGTTTTTTAGCGTAAGTTAGATTGAGTAGTTCTTGTACAGGGACTTTGACAAAATCAGGATCGCCTAAATATTCTGAACGATCAGCGTAAGCAATTTTCATTGCTTCTACCATTAAATGTATAGCTTCAGGATGATGCCATCCCAAAGATTTCAAATCAGTGTTACCGATAATATTTAAAATCTGTAATAGATGAACGCCTCCCGATGATGGTGGTGGCATTGAGCAAATTTTAGCTTTACGAAAATTGCCACAAACGGGAGTTCGCCAGATTGCTTTGTAGGCTTTCAGGTCTTCTAGAGTAATTAAACCACCATTTTTTACCATATCAGAAGCGATCGCACGAGCAATACTTCCGGTGTAAAAACTTTGGGGATTTTGGGCAATTGCTGTTAAAGTGCGTCCCAAATCACGCTGCACTAGCTTCTCCCCTGGTTTGTAAAATTCACCATTGCGAGTGAAAATTTCCCGCGCTGCTGGATTGTTCAGAATTGCTTGCTTACGCGATTGGTTCGTTTGCAGAGAACGCCAGGTTGATATATCGCCCAGAATAAAGCCATCTTTAGCGAGTGCGATCGCAGGTTTCATTACCTCTTGCCAAGAAAGCTTACCATAGCGACGATGCACTTCATAAAGTCCCGCCACCGTTCCTGGTGTCCCTACTGCCAAATAACCATTAATACTTGCATTCGGGCGCACCTTTCCTTCTGCGTCTAGATACATATTTCTTGTGGCTTTCAGGGGTGCGCGTTCGCGGAAATCTAGGGCTTTCATGTCCCCAGTTTTCTCAGAGTGCATCAGCAAAAATCCGCCGCCACCGATTCCGGCTGAAAAAGGCTCAACTACGGAAATTGCAAAGGTTGTGGCGACGGCTGCATCCACTGCATTACCACTTTTGCGTAACATTAAAATTCCTGCTTCACTCGCTAAGGGATGGGCCGAAACCACCATTCCTTTTTTGCTGCGTAGGGGTAAAGTTAAGGCGGCTGATGCGACTTGGGTGCAAAGGAAAACACTGAAAGAAAAGATAGCGATCGCTACGCCCGCCGGACGCATCGCAATCTTTTTTGATTTAGCAACAGTAAGCATTTTTATGCCATTTTGTTTGATATTTCTTAGCCTAGCGTTAAGGTGTGCATTTGATACACATAAGTTGTCCTAAATAATTTATAATTATCTTTTTACTCGCAGCCTTTGTGGTTCATTAAATTGATGAATCCTGTAATCGCCCATCCTCTATGTAAACAGTGCGATGTCTGGCGACAAGCCGCTGACGCTCCTTCTCTGCGAGATGCTACGCGAACGTCGCTACCGCTTCGCTAATGCATCTACGGCAATATCTAAAATGTGAGCTAATTATGGATACCGTAATTACACCAGAAAGAATCGAGTTACCACCTGGCGCGGTGTTGAAACTTTTGGGAAACTGGCAAGACTATCAAGTATTGAGTCAGCAACTAGGCGATCGCTCCTCGCCTCGGATTAAATATCGACCTGGAGAAATTTTGCTAATGGCACCGCTACTAGAGCATGGAAGAGATGCCAGCTTGCTGGCATTGATAGTAATAGCTCTACTTGACCACTTAAACCGCATATACGACTCATTTACGCCCATCACTATGAGCTTGCCAGAGATTAGCGGTATTGAACCAGACTATTGCTTTTACATTGAAAATTGGAGAGCAGTAGTAGGCAAAAAAAGAATTGATTGGGAGTCAGATCCACCACCAGATTTAGCAATTGAAATAGATGTGACAAGCTACACCGACATTAATGATTTCTTACCTTATCGAGTGCCAGAAGTTTGGATATTAAAAAATAATTGCTTGTTAATTTATAGATTGCAGGAAGAAAGTTATATGCTTACAGAAAGCAGCTACTTTCCTAACGTCAGAGAAATTGTGCAGCAATGTCTCCAAATGGCCAATGAGCAAACCACAAGTGAGACAATTAGGTGGTTAAGGAACTTTTTACGTGGTCAACAGTAGCATGTGTTACGGCTTCCATAACCCACCATTTCAGCTTTTCGGTACGTTACACTAACCCTTAATTACGAATTACGAATTACGAATTACGAATTACGAATTACGAATTACGAATTACGAATTATGAATTACGAATTATTGTAATTCCTTTGATTTTAGAAACTCCCGAACAACATCTTTAATCTCACGTAATTCTCCCTCAACTAAATAATTTAATTGCCGCATTTCATCTGCCGAAATATTTCCAGCAAGTGAGGCGATCGCTGTTCTTAATTCGGGATATTTTTTTAAGATTTCTTGCCGGACAATTGGCACAGTTTCATAAGGTGGAAAATACTGCTTGTCATCCTTTAGTACAACTAAACCCAAGCGAGAAATCTGCCCGTCAGTGGAATTACCCGCCACCATATCTACTTGTTTTTGAATTAAAGCACGATATATCAAACCCAAGTCCATAATTTGGGGTGGTTTAGCAAAACGTAAATCGTAAGTTTTAGCTAATCCTGGAAAACCATCTTCCCGTTCTAAAAATTCATAGCCGAAACCGCCACGCCACTGCGGTGTATATTTAGTAGCTTCAGAGATAGTTTGAATATTGTTGCGCTTGGCATCTTCACCCCGAATAATCATCGCAAAAGTGTTTTCAAAACCCAAGTTTGGCATCACTTCCAGATTGAATTGCTGGGCGTATATTTGTTTTACTATTTCATAAACTTCTTTGGAGCCATTAACTGGTTTTTGCTTTAAAATTGCAGTCAAAGCTGTGCCTGTATACTCAATATAAGCATCAATTTTGCCAGCAACGATAGCATTATGACAAACAAAAGAACCACCCAAACGAGGACGACGAGTTACTTTTAAATTAGTTGTTCTTTCAATTTGCTGTGCTAAAAGTTCACCTAAAATATCTTGTTCAGTAAAATCTTTAGAAGCAACGATAATATTACCATCATTGCTACTACTATTTAAATTTGGTGTGCAGCCAGTGATTAGCAATAACACAGCAAAACTTAAAAAGAAAAGTGTCAAAAATCTTTTCATTATTAGCTTAATTTTTAATTTTTAATTTATTCTCCATCCAGCCAATTGCGAAGTCAGCCAATAATGCAATTGCCGCCGCCGGAACTGCACCAGCTAAAATTAACTGATTGTTCACTACTGATATCCCGCGAAAAATAAACACTCCCAAACCACCAGCACCAATTGCTGCTGCAATAGTTGCAATACCTATGGCAATTACTGTTGCTACTCGCACTCCTGCCAAAATTACTCCCATTGCCAAGGGAATCTCAACTTGTAATAATAATTGTCTATCTGTCATTCCCATGCCTCTCCCAGCTTCTCGAATCGCGGGATCTACGCCAGTAATACCTGTATAAGTATTACGAATTATCGGCAGCAAAGAATATACAGTCAGGGCAACAATTGCTGGTACTGCACCAATTCCGCCAATTATAGGAACAGGAATGAGTAAGCCAAACAGCGCCAAACTAGGAATAGTTTGAAAAATATTTGCTATGCCAAGAATTGGCTGACGGAGATAGGTTTTGCGTGTAATCAAAATACCTAATGGAATGCCTACAAGTATGGCAATTCCAATTGCAATGCCTACCAAAAATAGGTGTTCTAGAGTATGCTGAAGAATTTCTGGGGCATACTTAACGAGAAAGAAATTTTTCATAAAGTATCTTGGAGGGAACGCAGACATTGCAGAAAGGCTAGGCTTTCTGGATGTTGCGATCGCATAAATTCATCTTTTGTCCCCAATACTACCAATTCTCCGCCACACATTAAACCAATTCTCGATGCCAATACAAAAGCTTCTTGAATATCATGGGTGACGAAAACAACAGTTTTGCCTAACTCTTGCTGCAAATGCCGAAACTCCTGTTGCAATTCTAGGCGCGTAATGGGATCAAGTGCGCCAAAGGGTTCATCCATCAACAACACTGGCGGATCTGCCGCTAAAGCCCTGGCTACACCAACTCTTTGCCTTTGTCCTCCCGAAAGTTCGTGCGGGTAACGCCCGGCGAATTGTGCTGGTTCTAAGCCTACTAATTGCAACAATTCATAAACCCGCATTTTAATTTGTTTAGATTGCCAACCTTCCAAAGCTGGGACTAAACCCACATTGCGTTCAACTGTAAAATGGGGAAATAAACCAATTTCTTGAATTACATAACCAATTTTTCGCCGCAGTTTAATTTCATCCCATTCGGTTGTAGGAACGCCATCAAATAAAACTTCGCCTTGTGTCGGTGTGAATAGGCGATTAATTAACTTCATTGTCGTAGTTTTGCCGCTACCACTGCGCCCCAGTAATACCAGTGCTTCTCCTTGGCGAATGCTGAAATTGAGATTTGACACCAAGGGGCGATGATTGCGGCTAAAGGTGACATCGCGGAATTCGACGGCGATTTGGTTATTTTGCGGCATGAGTAGCTTTTGGTGGACGCTAGCTGCTTACAGCTTATATGTATTAGAGGCTGTTTGTAAATGATTATGAAGTGACCGAATAAGACTTTGCCAGTCGTTTCAACATTACACGAATCATCACTTTGTAAATCATAGACTCGCTCATTTCTGGTAAAAGTTCATAATCCTTACTCAAGCGACGATATTGATTCCACCATCCAAATGTATGCTCAACAATCCAGCGCTTAGGTAGTACTTGAAATCCCGTTTCAGTGCGACCAATAACATCTACTTTAGCATTGCATAACTGTTGAATGACTCAGTTTTTACAACAGCTTATTAATCAAGATGTTCATTTTATTACTCGTTTAAAAGCGAAAGCATCCATTAAATACTTAAAAATTTTCAGTTATGACCATCCTTTCCCCTTCCCCTTTTCCCCTTAACCGACAAGTATTGCTAACACCCTTTTTCAATCCAATCCCACAGAAAACAATTTACCAACTTGCGCCAAATCTACATTTCCACCGCTGATGATGACACCAATTCTAGCCTCTGGTGCTGTCACCACACCTTCGAGTAAGGCTGCTGCTGCAAGTACTCCGGTAGGTTCAACGACAATTTTCAGACGTTCCCACAAGAAAAACATGGTGCGAAGAATCGCTTCTTCCGATACCGTCACCATATCATCGACGTAATGCAGCACTAAGGGGAAAGTAATTTTACCAAGGCTGGGAGTCCGCGCACCATCAGCGATGGTATTAGGATTTTTGACTGTTTGCAGGGTTTTGGTGTGAAAGGAGCGGGTAGCATCGTCGGCAAGTGCTGGTTCTACGCCGATTACTTTACAATTGGGTAAAAGTGACTTGGCTGCGATCGCACACCCTGAAAGTAATCCACCACCACCACAACAAACTAATAATAAGTCTAATTCACCAACTTCTTGAATCAGTTCTAAAGCAGTTGTCCCTTGTCCGGCGACTACATGGGGATGATCGTAAGGGGGAATGAGTGTCAAAGAGCGCTCATGTGCTAAATTTTGGGCTAATTCTTCTCGGTTTGTTTCTTGGCGATTGTACAAAATTATCTCTGCACCATAGCCACGAGTCGCAGTTTGTTTGACAGCAGGTGCATCATCAGGCATGACAATGGTGGTGGGAATATTTAGTAATTTTCCAGCTAAAGCGATCGCTTGGGCATGATTTCCCGATGAATAGGTGATAACGCCTGTTTGTTTTTGTGCTAACGATAGTTGGGCTAAGGCATTGTACGCACCTCTAAATTTAAATGCCCCCGTGCGTTGAAAGTTTTCGCACTTAAAAAATACTTGGCTATTGGTGCGATCGTTAATGATTCTAGAAGTTAGCACAGAGGTGCGATGGGCAATTCCCGAAATTCGCTCTTGTGCTGCTTGTACATCAGTTATATTAACGGAATTATGCTGTGGCATTAATGACAATATCAAATATTTTACTGTTGTTTATATAGATACAGATTTTTATATTTGCGTCTATTATGCTTGATTGAAGCATACTCATTTCAGGTGGATAGCATCATTTATTGTCTGCATAAAAATAGCTACAGTAAATATTATATATTGCCGTAGTTAAATTTATAAAACTTAAATTAATTAACTCACATTCGCCATTTTTCTAGCATGAATAAAACATCTGAAAGTCGGCAAAAAAGAACTGCTTTAATTACAGGAGCGGCTAGTGGGATAGGCTATCAATTAACCCAGATTTTTGCTCGTCATAGTTATAATCTGGTATTAGTGGATAAGAATGAAGAAAAACTTACTGAAATTATAGATGAATTCCCGGAAAAATTTGGCATTTTTGTGAAAATTTTGGTTAAGGATTTATCTATCCCAACATCACCAGAAGAAATTTTTACCGAACTTCAGCAAGAATCCATCAAGATTGATGTGCTGGTTAACAATGCTGGCTTTGGTACTTATGGAGCATTTAGCGAAACAGACCTCAGCATTGAACTGCAAATGCTCCAGGTAAATATGGTGAGTCTGACTCATTTAACAAAGCTATTTCTCAAGCATATGGTCGAGCAAGACTATGGAAAAATATTAAATGTAGCCTCAGCGGCTGCTTTTCAACCAGGGCCTCTAATGGCAGTTTATTTTGCTACTAAAGCTTATGTCTTATCATTTTCAGAAGCGATCGCTAATGAATTAGAGGGTACAGGTGTTAGCGTGACTGTTCTTTGTCCAGGACCAACAGCATCAGAATTTCAACAAACTGCTGCAATGGAAGATTCAAAGATTGCTAGCGTTAACAGAATGATGGATACGGCAACCGTTGCTAAGATTGGTTATCGGGGCTTAATGAAAAACAAAACTGTTGTTGTTCCTGGAATGAGAAATAAGATATTGACTGAAAGCGTCAGATTTACACCCAGAAATCTAGTAACAAAGGTTGTGAGAAGTATGCACGAACTCAAAAAAAATAGGTAGTCCAATATTTTATCCTTTTTCAACTAAATCGCCTGAGTTACTTTTCTCATACAATGAAGTGGATAAGGGCATCTACCGAGAACCAGATGGATTAGCTGTCTAATACTTCTGCCACAACTGCGTTACTGAAAGTTTTTGTTGTCAAGTCCACAGTAAATATATATACCAAAAGATTGCTGTTTTTTGAATATATATATGCTGTGAAAGTTGCACAGAAATAAGTTAAAAGCTACAGATAAAAAGGTTTCGTGAATTACGTATAGATACTTATATGATCATGTAGTGCTGCGAGAACAACAAGAACGCCTATAGGAGAATCTGCAATGTCTAGTGGAGTCTTTAGAACAAACTAAAAAAGTTGGTTTTTAGAAGTTAGTGGTACTAAGTGGATTTTCAGGAATAAGTTTATATGTTTTGGCATTTTATTTCGTTTTACTGCCTAATAAATCTCTCAAAAACTATTAAGCATCGCTATTATTTATTACTATCTTATGGATGCTCAATTCCCTCACTATAGTAAGATGTTTGCTCCTTGTGTCAACCGTTATTATATTTATGAAATAGAAAATTAAAGTTGACGGACTGAGGTAAGTAATGGCAATTAAATTGAAAGTGCCGAATATTAAAGGTGATGAATGCGCCAAGAACATAACTAAATCTATTCAGACTATGGAATCTGATGCAAAAGTAGATGTTAACGTTGATACTAAAACTGTAACTGTAGAAGCGGCGGCTTCTGAAGAGTCGATTAAACAGATAGTTCAATCTGCTGGTTATACGATAGAAGGCTATTAATTACTTCATCTAAATATCCTCAGAAATTTAGATGAAGTAATTTAGTCGGTTCAATTGCTTTGTTACATATTCGCCCGGTTTCCGGGCGGAATATTATAATAAAGAGTATTTTTCTCTTCTGACATGCTTGAAATACTTGGTTTTCGACTTAACTTATAAGCTGCAACAGATACAGCTAAAGATCGGAGGATTTTGAAAGTATTGCTGTATACTTGTTTGTTCTGAAAAATTGTTAAAATTTCCGTTACTAGTTTTCAAGAACGGATTAACATGGGGTCATAGACTTGACATTCCTGAACTCCATAATTGCCCAAAATCAAGCTAGCCGATTCAAGCTCTTTGTCTGTGCCACTAACGATGAGTATGTAATTGCCTTGAGCAATTTGCTCGTTGTAAAAACGTGCCCAATCATCTGCTATTCCTAGCCTCATAGCGTCAAAGCGCTCACTTAAATTAATACCAGTTAACCCAATCAATTGAGAAAGGTCTTTGCAAATTAAAGACATCTGATTTGCTGAAAACTCTGCGACATACATATCGTTAATTGCGGCTCTAGCATTATCTATGTTATCGAAGCAACTAACAGCATACTTGCTCAAAATTCCACTTTTATTAGGAATGGTAGTAGCAGAATTTGTAGATAATTCCTCACTACTTATAGGCTTATAAATGCCAAATTCTTCAATACCCCAACGGTGTAAAATTGCTTCTACTTTATCAATTTCAAAAGATGTACAATCCACGATTATGAAATAGTGTCCATGTTCTACTCGCTCGTTATATGCTTTAGCTTGCTCTTCCGATATTCCCCAACCAACTAATGCACCAGCAAAAGTCCCAGTAGCAGCACCAATACTTGCTCCGACAAGGGTTGTAACCAAAGCAGTTGCAGCTGCGCCAGCCAGCATTATTGGCCCAACTCCAGGGATGGCTAAAGTCCCAAGACCTACTAATAAACCAGTCAACCCACCAACAGCGCCCCCTGAAAGCCCTCCTACTGTTGCACCTTCGTCAGCTTTATCACCAGTGCGCTCTTTTATCTCATTATCGGCAATCTCATGATTGCGGTCTGCATTCTGTACAACTACAGATACTTTCTCCATCGCCAAGCCAGAATCTCTCAACTCATGTAGTGCCTGTTCTGCATCTCTACGATGAGTAAATACGCCTACAGCGCGTTGATATTGACTTAAAACCATTATTGCTCCTTGATAGCAGGGGAAAATTAATTTCCCACAAATCTAGTTATTCATTACCTGTAATCTTAAATACAACCTTATTTAACTCAAAACTATCCTAAGTAATAAAAATCATTACAAACCCCGCCCTCAGTGTCAGCAGGGCGGGGTAGTTTATGAAAACCCGATCAACAGATTCTTTCGTCTAAAAAATCCGTTGATCGGGTTTAGCCATTCACAAAAAATCAGCTTAGATTACACTCTGTCTACTTTGATAGCTCTGGCGTAAAGAGAATGCGTTTGTCATTAATGCGATCAAATGCAGGTGTAGACCAGCGATCGACTACTTTGCCCAGAATTGACATTTCTTGAACTAAGCGGTCAAATTTATCAGGGGTGAGAGATTGGGGCCCGTCAGATAAAGCTTTTGCAGGATTGGGGTGAACTTCAATCATCAAGGCATCTGTACCAGCTGCGATCGCAGCCATTGCCATAGATGGAACATATTCAGACCTACCTGTACCATGACTAGGATCAATCATGATTGGTAAATGGGTAAGCGATCGCAACACCGGAAGCACTGATAAATCTAAAGTATTCCTGGCATATTTGCCATCAAAGGTTCTGATTCCCCGCTCACAAAGAATCACATTTGGGTTTCCAGATGCCAAAATATATTCTGCCGCCATCAGCCACTCGTCAATTGTGGCAGACATCCCCCGCTTCAGCAGCACTGGTTTATCTTGAGCGCCTACCTTCTTGAGCAACGAAAAGTTGTGCATATTTCGCGCTCCGATTTGGATTATGTCAGCTGTTCTCGCCACTGCTGATAAATCGGCGGCATCCATCAATTCTGTGACAATACCCAAACCCGTAGCTTCACGCGCTGCTGCTAATAAATCTAAAGCGCTTTCACCATAACCTTGAAAGGCATAGGGCGAGGTGCGGGGTTTGTAAGCTCCACCACGCAGAAACTGTGCTCCGGCTGCCTTCACCCGTTTTGCTGTTTCGACAATCATCGCTTCATTTTCAACGGAACAAGGCCCGGCTACCACTACGATGGGATGACGTTCGCCGAAATAGACATCACCGTTAGGTGTAGTTACGACAACCTCGCTGGCTTCTCCATGTCGGAATTCTCGACTTACCCGCTTGAAAGGTTGTTGCACGCGTAATACTTGCTCAATCCAAGGGCTGAACTCTTGAACCTGTAATTTATCGATGCTAGTGGTATCACCAATTAGCCCTAAGACAACTTTATGAGTGCCAACGCTTTTTTCTACCGTGACTCCCCAAGTCTCACTCACTTCTTGGCTGATGCGAGTAATTTCCTCAACAGGCGTACCGCTTTTAAGTATGATAATCATCTGTTTTTCCTTCCGTATAGTTTTTGGATGTAATACAGTTCGTTCGTAGGGGCACAGCAATGCTGTGCCCTTACCTTGGCTATTAGTGCAAAAATTCAGCAAGTTGTTGAAGTTTTGTCCAAGCAGCACCGCTTTGCAGAATATCCTTAGCAAGGGCAATACCCTTAACACAACCGGCTAAAACATCAGTTTCCCCATGAATGGCTTCACCAACTTGCAGTGCAAGAGCCGTATTTAAAGCGACAACATCCTGCTGCGCTTGAGTACCTTTACCTTGCAAAACTGCCTTCAAAATTTGGGCATTTTCTTCAACATCTCCACCGCACAACGCCGCAGTCGGTGCAAAACTCAAACCCAATTCTTGAGGATTCAGCGTTAGAGAACGCACTTTTTTATCTTGGAGTATAGCCAAATCAGTGACATCTGCCAAACCAGCTTCATCTAAACGTTCCCGTCCGTGAACTGCGATCGCTTGCTGACATCCCAATTGGGATAAAGCTTGCACAATCTCTTCGAGTAAAAGCGGGTCATTCACACCAATAATTTGCCCCGTTGGCCGCATCGGATTTACTAGCGGGCCAAGCAAATTAAAAACAGTCCGCACCTTTAAAGTTTTTCGCAAATTAGCGATCGCCTTCAGTGCAGGATGCCAACCTGGAGCAAACAAAAAGGTGATTCCGACCTCACCAACTGCCGCCTGTACTTTCTCAGGAGTAGCGTTGAGATTTATACCCAAAGCTTCCAGTACATCAGCCGAACCAGTTTTGCTAGATGCCGAACGATTGCCATGTTTAGCAACTTTTACCCCAGCGGCGGCGGAAACAAAAGCAACAGCAGTCGAGATATTAAAAGTTGAAGCCCCATCTCCACCAGTTCCACAGGTGTCAATTAGGGGAGACGCGATTAATCGCGTCTGTACAGGAGGTGGGGATTGGGATTGTAAGACCCTGGCCATGCCTACTAATTCTTCGGCAGATACGCCTTTAGCTTGAATTGCAGCTAAAATCGCTCCTGATAGAACATGGGGAATGGCATCTGTGAGCCAACCTTGCATCAAATCTGTAGCTTGGGAAACCGTCAACGATTGCCGATTCAGCAACTGTTGTAATAACGCTGGCCAGTTGGAGAACTCAGGAGTGACGGGGATTTCAGGTGTAATTTGAGTTAAAGCTATCATATTGGTTATTTGTCATTGGACTAGTTCTGAATGGAGAATAAGTTTGTAGTAAGGACTTTAGTCCTGAATTTTTAAGCACTAAAGTGCTTACTACGAACTCATCTAAATTAATGACATGAACCACTAAGGAATAAGGACTTTGGCGACGGTTTGCACATCCTTGTCACCTCTACCAGAGCAATTGATGACAATGCGGGGACTGCCTTCTAACTGAGAACAAAGGGTTTCAAGATATGCGATCGCATGAGCAGTTTCCAAAGCTGGGATAATTCCTTCTAGTTGCGAAAGTCTTTGGAATGCATCTAACGCTTGTTTATCGGTAACACTGTAATATTCGGCGCGACCAAGATCCTTTAAATAACTATGCTCAGGGCCAACGCCAGGATAGTCTAATCCGGCGCTAATTGAATGGGCTTCGATGACTTGACCATCATCATCTTGGAGTAAATAGCTCATTGCGCCATGCAATACACCTATTTTTCCTTTTGTCAAGGTAGCAGCGTGTTTTTCTGTATCTACACCTTCACCCGCCGCTTCCACTCCGATTAGACGCACCGAAGGTTCATGGACAAATTCATTGAATAAGCCGATCGCATTGGAACCTCCACCCACGCAAGCTAGTAGAATATCTGGTAATCCTTGCCATTTCTCCTGAGATTGAGCGCGGGTTTCTACACCAATTACCGCATGGAAGTCACGGACAATCATTGGGTAGGGATGAGGCCCTGCAACAGAACCGAGGATGTAATGGGTTGTTTCCACGTTTGTTACCCAATCCCGAATTGCTTCGGAAGTTGCATCCTTGAGAGTTCCTGTACCCGCTTCTACTGGACGAACTTCTGCCCCCATTAATTTCATGCGGAACACGTTGAGGGATTGGCGTTCCATGTCGTGGATGCCCATGTAAATCACACATTTCAAACCAAACCGCGCACATACGGTTGCAGTTGCTACGCCGTGTTGTCCTGCACCTGTCTCTGCAATAATCCGTTGCTTACCCATGCGTTTAGCAAGTAACACCTGAGCTAAAGCATTATTAATTTTGTGAGCGCCTGTATGATTTAAATCTTCGCGCTTTAAATAAATTTGTGGCCCTGTGCCATCTGGTCTAGCGTAGTTTGTTGTCAGGCGTTCTGCAAAATATAATGGGCTGGGTCTTCCTACGTAGTCACGCAGTAAGTTTTGCAGTTCTGCTTGGAAACTTGGCTCGTTGCGATATTGATGAAATGCTGCTTCTAATTCACTTAATGCAGGCATTAAGGTTTCTGGGACGTATTTACCGCCAAATTTTCCAAACCTGCCCAAAGAATCTGGTTGGACGGTTGCTGTCTTGATGTCTTGTATGCTTACCACTGGTTAAAATCCTTTTATGTTGAAATATTTTTTACTTTCGTTCTAAAAAGTTAGAACTTATGCCACAACTGAAATCATCTTTGCGTTTTCCTTTCCCAGGTTTCGTAGGTATAGCCCAGTTCCCTGTGATTCAAAACGTCTATAGGGCGCACCAAATCGTCAGAGTCAAAATTTGGTAATAGGGATAGTAAATCTCCTAACGCCGTAGCTTTGGGGGTAGACATACCGCCGTCCCAAGGCCACATTAGGTCTTTAAGATTGTGTCCGTAAGGCTGACCATCGGCAGGATAAAAATCGCTACCTTTATGACCGTTTTCTTGCCATTCAGCCCAGAGGCGGTCTGCGTTCGCATGATGCAACCAAAACACTGGGTCATAGGGCGAACTTGGTATATTGCTCATGGTACCCAGACCCTTAAACGTTATCGGTCTCGTGCTTGCGTCTATCTGTACCCCGCCGACTAAACCATGAATGTAGTTGTGTAGGAATCCTCCTGGGGTGACTTTACCCTGCTCATCTATAGAGATAAATCCTTCCAACGCAGGGCGAAATAGAGAATAGTTATTAAGGCGGAGGGTACGCTCAATATCTTTTTTGGGCAAAGGGTAATCACTGGCAGGAGGTGCTTGTAGAAAGCGGACAAGTGATGTACCTAAAGATTTTCCGGTATCTGGGTCAATGTTTAATACTGGATTCATAACCCAGCCATTTGCAGCAGAAAAAGCCCCAGGCACAGGGCCGCCTGTAAAATTCCCCTGATTTGGAATTTTGATGGTTACTCCTTGACCGTTAGAACCAAGAAAGTCATCGTTAAAAATCACATCAAGCGCTTTGGCATCTGTCCAATCCCAATATGGGAGAGTAACAGTTCGGTCTACTGCTTGCAGAGCCTGTTCAAATCTGCGAATATATTCTCGATGCCAAGGGAAAAATGCGGCATTTTCATGAGCCAGTTCTTGAACAGAACCATTAGAATGCCCTTTATGATTATGAATTAGGCGTGTTGCCCCTATATGTATGGCAACGAATTGATCGTAAATACTGAGCTTGCTACCTGCGGGAATTATAGTTTTTAAGGTTTTGATAGCTTTGACAAAGGCTGTTTTCTCTGCTGGTGTCAGGTCAGTTACGTTCTTTCTTACAGCTAATTGAGCGTATTGCCCTAGAAGATTTGGATACCTATAGTTTTTGTCTTGTCCGTAGTCAATGCGATCGTGGGCGAAGACTGTAAGTGCACAGGCGCTAACTACAAGTAAGCTATAAATTAATATTTTGACAGATTTCAGCAGGAGTTTCATTATCTTAATCAAAGTAGGGGGGCAGAGGAGCAGGAGGGCAGAAAGAGAAATAATTCTATTCCCCACTCCCTAAGTCTGCGGGTGAATTTATCTCACCTCTTGAAGAGATGGACTTTCGTGCAGACTTTCTGCAATTGCTGCTTTAAGTTCCCGACAGAGTTGTTCTACAGCTTGCAATCCTTCAGTTGGGCTACCTTCTGCTAACCGTTTGACGAAGGCGCTACCAACAATCACTGCATCTGCTCCCCATTCCATTACTTGATGTGCTTGTTCTGGTGCTGAGATGCCAAAACCAACGCCGATGGGTTTATCGGTGACGCTTCGCAAGTCGGTAATTAAATCTTTTACACGGTCTTGGATTTGAGCGCGGATACCTGTAACGCCTGTGACGCTGACTAGGTAGATAAAACCTTGAGATTGACGAGCGATCGCTAAAATCCTATCTTTAGAACTGGTGGGAGCTACGAGCAAAATTACCTCAATTCCAAAAGATGCAGCAGTCTGGATTAATTCTTCTGCTTCTTCTAAGGGTAAGTCTGGTACTACCAATCCTTGTACCCCAGCAGCGGCAATTTGCGCCAAAAATGACTTAATACCCCGATGCAAAATCGGATTGTAGTAAGTAAATAGAATTATCGGCGCTTTTATGCTGGGAATCACTGTGTGCAACATCTCTAGCACTTGCTCTAATTTGGTGCCTTTTTGTAAAGCGCGGGTTGCTGCTGCTTGAATTACAGGCCCATCTGCCAGAGGATCGGAGTAGGGAACACCCAACTCGATGAAGTCTGCACCGTTGCGATCTAAGATACGTATTGCCTCGGCAGTGGTTTCTAAGTTCGGATCGCCTGCTGTGATAAACGGGATTAAAGCACACTGTTGGCGAGCCTCCGCAGGAGGAGCGTTGCTAACGCGTAAAGTTTTAAAGGAGTCGGAGATAGAAGTCATGCTGAAAAATAGTTAATGATTGGTTAATAGTTCTGGAATAATCAACACTTAGTAATTAGCGATATCCACGCTAGATTTTTTGTTAATGAGTTTTTGATACTCGTGAACGAGTCTTTTATCTCCGTTAGCGAGTCTTTGATACTCGTGAACGAGTCTTTTAGCTCCGTTAGCGAGTCTTTGATACTCGTGAACGAGTCTTTTAGCTCCGTTAACGAGTCTTTGATACTTGTGAATGAGTCTTTTAGCTCCGTTAGCGAGTCTTTGATACTCGTGAACGAGTCTTTTAGCTCCGTTAGCGAGTCTTTGATACTCGTGAATGAGTATCAGAGCTTCATTTTTTAGGTTTACCTCAGCACTCAGCACTCAAAAGACTGCGTACAGCTTGCTCTACATCGCTTTGTTTAACTAAAGACTCTCCGATCAAAACCGCACGCGCACCAGCCTCAGCGACAAGAGATAAATCAGCAGGTGTATACAGTCCAGATTCACTGACGACGGTGATATCCAAACTTTGTAATTGTTGTTGACGCTCTGCTAAAAGTTGCTGTGTTGTTCCTAAATCAAGGGTAAAATCTTCTAAATTGCGATTGTTGATTCCTACTAAATGTAAATCCTCAAGCTTTAAGACCCGATCTAGTTCAGCTAAGGTATGGACTTCCACCAGCGCAGTCATGCCCAAATCGTGAATCACTCGCAAAAAGTCTTGGAGTTCTTGATCTGATAAAATGGCGGCAATCAACAACACTGCATCTGCGCCTGCTGTCCGTGCTAAATAAATTTGATAAGGGTTAATGATAAACTCCTTGCACAGTAGGGGTAATGCTACTTGCTGACGCACAGCCCGCAGATTATCAAAACTGCCCTGAAAAAACTTATGATCAGTGAGGACTGATAGACAAGCTGCACCACCTCTTTCATAAGCTTGAGCAACAGCTACTGGCTCAAAATCTGCGCGGATAACCCCACGGCTAGGTGATGCCTTTTTTACCTCGGCAATTAAGCTAGGTTGGTTGGAATTTTCTTGCAAAGCAGCCAAGAAATTTCGCACAGTCGGGGCTGTATTTAACTGTTGTCGCAAGGAAGCTAAAGGCAGTTCTTGCTGCATTTGTGCAACTTCTTGCCTTTTATGCAACACAATTTCTTCAAGAATATGGCGGGAAGTGGTAACTTGGTTAGTCATATCTTTTATTGAGCAGGGGGAGCAGGGAGCAGGGGGAGCAGGGAGCAGGGAGCAGGGGG